>JBDTZT010000184.1:0-6719 GCA_040005005.1 Actinomycetota bacterium | reverse complement strand
TACGTTTGAGTTATCGCAAGTAGAAGGCGGAACTATTTTATCGGTAAAGAATCCATTTTCAAAAGATATTATTTATGATTGCCTGATTCAGAATTACAAAACGGAAAAATTACAAAATACAAGTATTATACCGGTAAGAAGCAAATTATTGAGTTTTGAAATGTGGGGATACCCTATACCGCAAGTAGTGATTTCAAACGTGCGATTTGTTGCAGATAAGTAAGCGTTATATTGAACAAGTCATTGGACGCGAGATCAAAAAAACCTCTCTTTAAAATCTTGTGTCGTAAAGTGTATCTTGCGCGAATGCGGTTTCGCCTCACGTCAGATCAATCGTTAGCCATTTTTCTGCGTGAAATCGCGCATAAATTCAACCAATGCTTCGACGCCTTCTTTTGGAAAAGCATTGTAGATAGAAGCACGGATGCCGCCGACCAAGCGATGTCCTTTTAATCCGTTGAAGCCGTTGGCGGTTGCTTCCGTCGCGAATTGTTTTTCAAGCTCTTCGGATGGCAGGCGAAAAGTTACGTTCATTAATGAACGCGCCGCTTTTTCGGCATGACCTTGATAAAATCCGTCGCTCGCGTCAATCGCGTTGTAGAGGATTTTCGCTTTTTCTTCGTTGATTGCGGCAATCGCCGAAACGCCGCCTTTTTCCTTGAGCCATTCGCAAACCAGACTCGTCAGATAAATTCCCCAGGTGTTCGGCGTGTTGAGCATCGAATCGTTGGCGGCAATGGCGCGGTAATCGAGCATCGAAAACTGATTTTCGGGAACGCGTTCGAGCAAATCCTCGCGGATAATCACCAGCGTGACGCCGCTCGGACCGATATTTTTTTGCGCTCCGGCATAAATAAGCGCGTATTTTTCGATGTCAATTGGTTTCGATAAAATATTTGACGAAGCATCGCAAATGACGGGAATTCCTTTGCCGTCCAAATCGTATTTGAATTCCACGCCGTCAATCGTTTCATTTGAGCAATAATGAATATAATCGGCGTTTTGGCTGAAATTGAGTTCGTCCTGCGGGGGAACAGAGCGAAAACTTTCCTCTTTAGTCGAAAAAATCACGTTCACAGCGCCGCATTTTTTCGCTTCCTTGACGGCTTTTTCGCCCCACGCGCCGGTGACGATGTAATCTGCCGAGTTTTTCAGAAAATTCATCGGGATCATCGAAAACTGCAAACTTGCGCCGCCTTGCAAAAAGAGAATTTTATAGTTTTCGGGAACTTGAAGCAGTTCGCGGATGCCGGTTTCGGCTGATTGCAAAACAGACGCAAAATATTTCGAGCGATGGCTGATTTCCATCACGCTCATCCCGATTCCGCCGAGCGAAAGCAATTCGCGCTGCGCTTTTTCTAAAACCTCGCTTGGCAAAATTGCCGGTCCCGCGCTGAAATTATAAATTTTTTCCGTCATTAAAAATCCTCAAAATTAGTGCTGAATAACAAAATTCATACGATACCATAGCTTTGAGATTTATTGAATTTTGACGGCAAAATACCCAAAGAATGTAAAATAATTGTAATACGTAAATTTTTTGTTGATTTCACGAGCCAATCTGTTATAACTTTACTAAAAATGAATGATGATTCATTCAGATTTTGGTCTTCGATTTGATTGCACGAGTCTAAATCTATAAAAACAAAAACCAAAGACCGAGAACCTAAAAGTATGTCCCGTTCGATTCGTACAAATGGAGAAACGCGAGTTTTTGTCGCCGATAAACGCGAAGCAATTCTGCGCGCCGCGATCAAGGTCTTTGCAGGCAAAGGCTATTTCAATTCAAAGGTTGCTGACATTGCCAAAGAAGCCGGAATTGCCGACGGTACGGTTTATCTTTATTTCAAAAGCAAAGACGACATTTTGCATTCGTTTTTTGATCGGGCGATGGAAGATTTTATCGCAGAAGGCAAAAAGCAATTGGCGGAAATCGAAAGTCCGGAAGAAAAACTGCGCCGCATTGCCCAACTGCATCTTGAGCGTTTGGGTGCCGACCGCGATTTGGCGATTGTTTTTCAGGTCGAATTGCGCGGCTCGACCAAATTTATGCAGGAATTTTCCGCCGCCGGTTTTGCCGAATATCTTTCGATTATTCAGCAAACCATCGAAGAGGGACAGAAAAAAGGCGTTTTCCGTAACGATTTGAAGCCGGTCGTTTGCGCGAAAATTCTCTACGGCGCGTTGGACGAAATGGTGACAAACTGGATTTTATCGAAAAAATCTTATCCACTTGTGCCGATGGCAGATGAAGTTTTAAAAATATTTTTCGGAGGCGTTTTGGAGAAATGAGTCAGAAGTCTAAAGTCGAGAGTCGAGAATCGGGAAATTCGCAATCGGTCAGCCGCAAGCCGCGAACGCGAATTCCGTTGTTTGCGGACGAACCGCAGACTTTGGCGGAACTTTTTCGGCAAGCCTGCAAAAAACATCATCGCGCCGACGCTCTGAATTACAAATCGGACGGCAAATGGCAAAAAGTTTCGTCCGATGAGATATGCTTGCGGGCTGAAAATATCGCGCTCGGACTTTATTCGCTTGGTTTACGAAAAGACGATAAAGCGGCAATTCTGGCGGCAAATTCACCCGAATGGACGCTTGCCGATGCCGGTTGTCAATTTGCCGGAATCGTTGATGTTCCCATTTACACAACACTTGCCGAAACTTCGGTCTGCTACATCATCAACGATTCGGGCGCGCGCATTTTCTTTCTGCAGGACAAGGCGACCTTTGAACGCATTGCGAAAATTTTCCCCGAATGCAAAACGCTCGAAAAATTAGTATTTTTCAATTCCGCAGGCGTGACGGCGGAAAACGCGATTTCACTGGCGGATCTCGAAAAGCTCGGCGCGGATTTAAAAAGCGAAAAGCCGAATCTGATTAACGATTTGGCAAAAGACATTGAAATAAATGATGTGGCGACGCTCATTTATACGTCAGGCACGACGGGCGAACCGAAAGGCGTGATGATTTCGCACGGCAATATTATTTCAAACGTGATTGACGCGGGCGAGAAATATAATTTTTCCGAAAAAGACGTGCCGCTTTCCGTTTTACCGCTGTCGCACGTTTTTGAGCGTTCGGCGATGTATCTGTATATTTTTAACGGAATGGCGGTTCATTACGCCGAATCAATTGATAAAGTCTCGGAAAATCTGCGCGAAGTGCGTCCGACGATTTTTGTCGGCGTGCCGCGAATTTTTGAGAAAGTTTACGCCAAAGCAAAACTGATGGCGGCGCAATCGAGTCCGCTGAAGGAAAAAATCTTTGATTGGGCGATTGATGTCGGCAAGGAATTTGCTCTCAAAACCGAAAAAAATCAGCCGATTTCGTATTTTCTGGCAGTCAAACATTCGCTTGCCGACAGGATTATTTTCGCTAAATTCCGCGCATTTTTCGGCGGCCGACTTCGATTCTGCATCACGGGCGGCGCGGCGCTTTCCGAAACGATTTATTTGATTTTCAACGGTGCGGGCGTAGCGATTATGCAGGGCTACGGTTTGACGGAAACTTCGCCCGTGATTACGTCAAGCAATCCGATTGATGTCAAACTCGGAACGGTCGGCAAGCCGATTCGCAACGTCGAAGTTCGCATTGCGTCCGACGGCGAAATCGAAATTACGGGACCGAATGTAATGCTCGGTTATTACAAAAAAGAAGCAGCGACCCGCGATGCTTTCACAACGGACGGTTGGTTTAAAACAGGCGACATCGGCGAACTCGGCACGAACGGTTTTCTGAAAATCACCGACCGCAAAAAAGAACTTTTTAAAACTTCGGGCGGAAAATACATCGCGCCTTCGCCGATTGAACAAATGATCAAAGGTTCGCGTTTTGTCAGCCAGGTCGTCCTCGTCGGCAATGACCGCAAATTTCCCGCCGCGCTGATTGTGCCGAGTTTTGAACAGCTTAAAAGTTTTGCGAAAAATGAAAGTTTGAATCTGAAAACGCCGCAAGATTTTTGCGCGAACGAGAAAATCATCGAACTTTTTGAGAAACAGGTTGACGAACTGACAAAAGATTTGTCGAAGTTTGAAAAGGTTAAAAAAATCGCTCTTCTCGAAGAAGAAATGACGGTCGAAGGCGGCGAACTGACACCGACATTGAAAGTCAAACGGCGCGTTGTGGATGAAAAATACAAAGACGTGATTGAAAAAATCTACGCCGAAAAATAAAAAAGCGTAAATTGCCTAAGAAAACTTTGGCGGCAATTTACGCTTTGCGTTTATGTTATGAAGGCGCAATCGAAGATTTCTTCTCAATGCGGTTTTCGCTCCATTTGGAGGTTTCGATTTTCAAAGAACGGCAGTTCCTTGTTTTAAAGTGCCATCAAAAATCTTAGTTTCTCTTCAACATATTCGATGGTTGACGGCGATACTTTGCCGAGTTTCTTTTTCAATCGCTGTTTGGAAATTGAACGCACGTCTTCGCATTTGGCGTAACTTTCCATCTCCAATCCGCCTTCTCCTTTTGCAATTGGGACGTGTGAGCGAATATTTTTGTTTTGCGAGGTGATCGGAATAACGATGACCAATTCGGCATAGCTCTGATTAAATAAATTCTCCGATATTACCAGTGCAGGTCTGGTTCCGGCTTGTTCTCTGCCAAGTGTCGGGTCAAGATTGACAAGCCAGATTTCGCCGCGAAATATATCGCTCATTTTTCAACTCCGTCAAGCAGAGTGTTTTCCCACAAACGTCTTTCTTCAATTTCTTCATCCCACGCCTCTTTATTTTCGCGCAGTTTCTTAAAATCCTGACTTAAACTCTGTAAAAACAAATCGCGTTTGTATCTTTCGACAGCCCTTTCTACGATGCTCTGCATTGATTCGCCGCATTCGTTTGCTAATTTTCTAATGATGGTGTGCGTTGATTCACTAACTCTTAATTGTGTTGCCATATTAAAATGATAGATTTTAGAACATTTATTGTCAACAAATATGTCAACATTTGCGCCGACAATGAAGATTGAAGCAACAGCAAATACCAAACTTCTGGACAGCGAGCCGCTTGCCGTCAAAACCCAACCCGGACCCCAATCACAACTTCAGCGAAAGTTCGAGCAGGTCAAACTTCTGCCGCGAGAAAAGCAAAAGTTTATTCTCCAATTTCTCGATACCGTTCTGGAAAGCAGTCGGCAAAAGCAAAAGGCGTGAGTTTCCTCACGCCTTTTCAATTGTCGAAAAGATTGTTTCGTTATTGGATAGGTGAAGGGACAATTATTCCCTTTGGAAGCGTTATCAAGTTGTCTTCTTTGTTATGGATTAGCTTTAGGTCAAACTGCGGATTGCCTTTCGGAATCACATTTATAAAGTCAGACTGATTTGGAGCAATGCAATCTTTGTTTTTATTGCTTCCACAGTCTCTAATAATAATTTGGTATTTTCCTTCGCTTAGATAAGCAATATACTTTCCCTCATTATCTGTAATAACCGCCGAAACGCACTTCTTACAATCTATCCGCTGAAGAACTACTATTTTATTTCGGGCGGGCATATCTTCGCCGCTATCAATCTCAGTTGTTGTAACTATTCCTCCGATAGGAACAATTTTGCCATAAACATCTTCTTCACAGGAAGATTTTTGTGTCAAGAGAGAGAATGTGGAAACCCCCAAAACTACTCCCAAAAATCCGGTAATTATTATTTTAATCATTGAACCTCCTTTATGATTAGTTGCCGGTCATTCTCAAATTCCAATTTACGAGTTTTTTGGAATCTACAACAATGCCGCTGTTCACATTTCGCTTTATTTGCCCTGTTTTTTTATCAACTTTGGCAGGTCCAAAATACATTGAGCCGAAAATATTATTATCTGATTGTGCATTATAAGTAGCGCGTAATAAATCGCCTCTAACTTGCCGAATTTCATTCACCTTGTTTTCGACTGGACCTGTTACATCTTTGTCTGAAATAGTATCTTTGATTAGACTGGGAAATAAATGGAAAACTTCGTGAACGAAAGCGTAATTTGTAAAAGCCGAAACTGCCGCTTTATCACCGGAAAGTCCTCTAAAGTCTTTAAAGTCAACTAAAATTGCATCTGCTTTTTTTCCGTTAATCATAAGTGGAGTTTTCATATCATTAGCAGAAACTGCTTGTGCAAAATTAACAGTTCCATTTCCTTCATAACCAATTACCGCCGCTATATGATTTTTGTCATTAATAGCATCTGTTAGGTCTTTAGTTGCAGCTAGAACATCCTTGCTGACATTGGAAGTATCAACCGCAAGTTGATTGTCTTTGTTAATGGTTACGCAACTTGCACAACCGTAAGTGTGATTGAGCCATCCGAGCAAAGCTGCTCGATTTTTACTATCAATTTGATCTACTACATTCCCGTTTTTATCCGTAACTGTGAGCAATTGCAGAATCTCGCCGCTAGGATCAGTAGCGTTTAAAGGATTATTACGGACATAGGCGTAAAGATTCCAACTTGCAGGGTCTTCTTTGCGAGTATCATTTAAGAAATTATCGGCACTGGTGAATCTTCCAAGCCGATTTGCATACATCCGCGCCTGAGCAAAGTCCAGATCAGTCTCATTATCCCTTTCATATGAGGTGAATTTTTCTATAAAACTCTGACCGGTAATGCATTGGCAGGAATGTACAGGATCGCCGAGGCGATCAGGAGTGCACAGGTGCGGCCGATGCTGTCCGGCTTGCGCACGTGCAGGCGTGCACCGCAGCGCGGACAGAAATGCGTGGCCCGATCGTGCACTCC
>JBDTZT010000183.1:0-6725 GCA_040005005.1 Actinomycetota bacterium | reverse complement strand
TGAATCGCGCCCGAAACTGGACGGAATTCCAAACCGCGCTGAAAACTTACGGCGGTGCCTCGCAAAATTTTGTTTACGCCGATGTCAAAGGAAACATCGGTTGGTATGCGGCGGGCCGAGTTCCGATTCGTAAAACTGGCGACGGCAGTTTGCCATATGACGGCACAACGACCGACGGCGATTGGGTTGGCTATATTCCTTTTGACGAACTTCCGCATCTTTACAATCCGCCCGAAGGTTTTATCGTCACGGCGAATCAGCGCACCGTCGGAACAGATTATAAATATTACGGCGTGATGACGCGTGATGCCGCAAATCCTTGGCGGGCACGTCGGATTTATAATTTGTTGAAAGACAACACAAAGGTCACGATGGACGACGTACGCGACATTCAGCACGATGTATACAGCGGAGTTTTTGCGGATTTGGCGAGCGAGATCGTCAAAGTGCAAGCGGCTTCGCCCGAAACTCTCGCGGTTTTAAAAGGATGGGACGGCAAAATGACGGCGGATTCAAAAGCCGGTTTGATTGTCAATGAAATCCGCAATTGTGTCGCAAATAAAATCGCCGCCGACAGTAAAATCCCGAATTATGTGGCGCGTGAAAAGCTTTTATACTGGATTATCAAAGAAAATTCGGCGCGTTGGCTGCCGAAAGGTTTTGAAAATTACACGGAATTGCTGAAAACCTGCGACTCTCAATCTCGCGTTAGTCTGGCGGACGCGAAAAGATTCGGCGCGGACGAAGCAAACTGGCGATGGGGAAATGCATTTGTGGCGAATTTTCAGCATCCATTGGCAGTTGTTCCATTAATCGGCGGGCAATTTGTGGTTAGATACACGAATGTCAACGGCAGCGGCCTAACACCGAATGTCGGCGCGTACGTTTCGATGCGGCACATCGCGAGCCCCGGAAATTGGGACGCGACGCGCCACGTTATTCCGCTCGGGGAAAACGGAAATCCGTCGAGTCCTTTCTTCAAAGACCAATTTGAAGCGTGGCGGACGGGAACTCCGGCAATTTTCCCGTTTTCAAAAGAAGCGGTCGAGAAAAGCGCGAAAGAAATTTGGATTTTAAAGTAAAAAAATGGAATTAGTGAAAAGATTTTTGGAAAATCAAACCTTTAACTTTAAATAACTCTAAATAATTTTTATTATCTTAACTTTGCGGGAAATATTTTTTCCTTTTTCAGGTATATATTCAAAACAGATTTCCCGCAAAGACGCTAATGCACTAAGAAATCAAAAAGCGGAGTATTAAAACCGCTTTTACTCTTTCACTCTTTCACTTTCTGATAGAAGGTCGTTTCTGAGTTCGATAAAATCGCTCAGAATAATTGCGGCGGCTTCGTTGTCAACACGCTTGCTTAATTCTTTGCCAGATATTCCTTGCTTCCAAAGTCTCCCTTTGGCTTCGTAAGATGTAACGCGTTCATCTTGCAACACGACGGGAATCTCTAAAGAAAGCGAAAAATTTCGCGCCAGCCGCCGTGCTTCCCGCGACATCTCACTTTCTGAGCCGTCGGTGTTAAGCGGCAAACCTAAAACGAGGGTGACGGCATCAAAGTCGGCGAGTATTTCTTTGATTTGCAAGAGAAGTTTTTTCCAGCCCGCTCGTTCGATGGTTTTAAGCGGTCGGGTGGTAAATTGCAGTTCGTCCGAAACGGCGACGCCGATGCGTTTGGTGCCGAGATCGAGCGCAACCAATCGACCTTTCGCCGGTACTGAAAAAACATCTGTAAATTCGATTTGATTAGTTGTTTGTTTCTCTTGCACGAATATTTTAGTTAGTAGATAATTGTTAATCGTAAAAAGATTAACGTAAAATTGAACTGTTAGAAAATATTAAGAGGTAAAAGATGTCATTTCGCGGAAAATTAATTCTTGTTTCAATTTCAGTAACCATTGCATTATACGCCATTGTCGGCGGAGCGCTCGGTGGTTTTGTGAGAACCTACGCGCAACAGCCGATTAACGATTCGGGCGCCCAACTTCGGATTTTTGAATCGGTTTTACAGCATATTCAAAACGATTATGTTGATGAACCGAATTTGGAAAAAGTTCGCGCCGGTGCGCTTCGAGGGCTGGCTTACGGACTTGATCCGTATTCATCATATTTGACGGCTGAGCAGGTTAAGGATTTTCAAGCGAAAAAACAAAATACGTTGACGGGAATCGGCGCTGAATTTTCGCAGATTTCTTCATATCTTTATGTTATTTCGGTAATTAAAGATTCGCCCGCCGACAAAGGCGGACTCAAATCGGGCGACGTTATCGAATATATCGAAAACAAAGCGACCCGCGATATTTCTCTTTATGATGCGCGTCAATTAATTGTCGGTGAAGCCGGTTCAGGTGTAAAACTTCGTGTTTTACGAACCGGCGCAAAACCGCAGACCATTACCGTTTCTCGCGGAAATTACAAAATTCCCTCCGCTGAATCGAAGGTTGAAGCCGGCAAAGTCGGCGTAGTCAAAATTTACAGTCTCGAAGAAGGCGAAGCGAACGACGTAAAAACTCAGGTTCAGAACCTTTCAAAACAAGGCGTTCAAAAAATCGTTTTGGATTTACGCGGGGTTGCGGCAGGAAATATTAACGAAGCCGTGGCGGTCGCTAATTTATTTATCAAGGACGGTAATCTGGCGCAAGTCATCGGACGCGAAAACAAAGTTTTGCAGACATTTACGGCTGACCCGAATAAAGCAATTTTCAGCGGGCAGGTCGTCGCATTGATTGATCTCGGAACGGCGGGCGCGGGCGAAGTCATCGCTTCGGCAATCCTTGACCGCAAACGCGGCGAAGTCGTCGGTGAAAAAAGTTTCGGGGCGGGAACTGACCAGCAATTATTTACATTAAAAGGTGGAGACGGTTTGCTTTTGACGGTTTCAAAATGGGCTTCGGCAAGCGGTAAAACATTTCTCGGCGAAGACCGGGCGGCTTCCGGTGTCAAGCCTTCGGTTGAAGTTAAGAAACCCGACACGCTCGAACCGCTTGAAGTCGAAGACCTCGTTGATCAGCAGGGTGACCAGCAAAATCCGAAGCCTTCGACATCTCCGACACCGAAACCGGAACAACCGAAACCGGCTGTTCAGGAAGATTTGCAAATGAAAAAAGCGCTCGAACTTTTACAAGACAAATCGCAAGCGGTCAAAGCCGGCAGCGGTGAGTAAGAAGTAAAAAGGCAAAAGGCAAAAGGCAAAACTTTAAGAGTATTCAGATCCGAACTCAAATTCGAGCAAAATACTTTTATTCGTTTTGCCCTTTGCCTTTTGGCTTGAATTCGTTTGGTCTATTAAAACAAGACTGCTAAAATCAACTGCTAATGACAGAGCAAAATTTTACCGTTCGTCTATTGCAGGAGAAAGATTTGTCAGAATGGTTTCGCCTGCGCCAACATTTATGGGACGAACTGAGCGAAGATGAGCATAAAGCGGAGATGATTGATATTTATGAGCATTCGGATTCGCAATTAGTTTTGGTTGCCGAAAGAAGTTCGGGAAAACTCGTCGGATTTTTAGAAGCGAGTATCCGCCCGTTTGTCGAAGATTGCCACACCGATCACGTCGGTTATCTGGAAGGCTGGTTTGTCGAACCCGAATTTAGACGATCGGGTGTCGGCCGGGAATTAGTGCGAAATGCCGAACGATGGGCGCGGAAAAAAGGCTGCACCGAGATGGCTTCGGACTCCGAAATTGGCAACGACTCAAGTTTTCAGGCTCATCTGAAACTCGGTTATGAAGAAACTTCGCGGCTTGTCCATTTGCGGAAAGATTTGGTTTAAGAGAATGAAATCACGGATTACTATCAAAAAATATGGAGTTGGTCTTTGGTCTTTGGTCTTTGGTCTTTGGATGATTTTATTTTTTCTCTCAAACGAAATTTCTGCTCAATCAACCAATCAAAACTATCCAACGCCGGTTATTTCAAACGAAATCAGCGGAACAATCAAGGCACGCGATCCCGGCGATTCCCGTTTGACGAGTTATTTTTACGTTTTCAACGGTAATCAGGGTGATATCTTTATAAATGTCGTCACAAAAAATCTTAACGGCGACATTGATATTTTCACCGCCGACAATCTCAAGCCTTTAACGAAAATTACGGTTTATTCCGACAATTCGGACAGCGAAACAGGTCGCGTCGTATATCTGCGGCAACCGCAAAAACTCATTTTAAGAATCGAAGGGAAATCTCCGATTGACGAACCCGCAAGTTTCAAAATAAAATTTGCGGGAAGTTTTGAAGCAATTGCGGGAATTGCCGAAACGGACGAATCGAAACAACCTGAAGTCAAGAATGACCAACAAGGCGAAGTGCGCGTAAATTCCGTCGGAACTATCATCGAGATAAAACCAAAACCAACGCCAAAAACGAAAGAAACAACCGCCCTGAATGAAAAAGAAGAGCAGAAAAAGATTGATGAGCGGAAAGAATCTGAAAAAGTAGAAACTGTCGAAAACGAAACTGCGAAAAAAGACGAAACTAAAGTAAAAACGAACGAAAAGGAAGATAAAAAAAATGTGGTTGTCAAAACCGATAATCTTCCTCAGACGAGCGAAACAGTCAACAATACGGATAATAAAACCGACGAAATAACTGTTGCCGATAAAGATCAGCCGAAGAATCCATCGACCGTGAAAAAACAGGTAAAACCTCGAAGACCGAAGGCGACAAAAACCGAACCAAAGCCTAAAAATTCGACGACAAAAACGGAAACGAAACCAAAGACGACGACCAAAAAGACTGAACTAACCGTCGAACCGGGTCAGCTTGAAAACATTCGACTAATAGTTTTATTTAAAGACGGCACAAAAATCGAGCGTGCGATGAGCGAAATCCTCAAAGTCAGCGTTGATCAAGGGATTTTGACGGTTATCTTAAAAGACGGAACAATCGGGCGTTATTCGATTTTGGACGTGGCGAAGATGACGATTGAGTGAGTTAAAAGTGAAAAAGTGAAAAGATGAAAACGTTTGTTCTGCAAAACTACTAAATTTTCCGCTTTTTTTTCATTGATTTTGTGAAATCAATTCATTGAGCCTTCCGATTAATTGACTGTTTGGATTTGCTTGTTCGAGTTGCGCCGAATATTTACGGGCATTTTCCGTGTCGCCTTTCTTAAAATAAGCAATCGCCAGATAATAAAGAGTCGGTTCGTGTTTCAGATTCATCGAAAGGGAAGTTTGAAATTCTTTAATGGCCCGATCGTAATCAGGATTTTGCCGTTCGACAAAAGTAATTCCCAAATCGGTTCTGACGCTGATGTCGTCAGATTTTTTTTCAATCGCCTGCAAATAAAAAAGTTCGGACTTTTTGAATTCTCTAATGTCAAAATAGGAATTGCCTAATTTGACGATTTTTTCGTATTCGGTGGGTTTTAATGTCGCTGCGCTATCAAAATATTCAAGTGCTTTATCGGCCCGCTGAATTTTTACAAACAAATCGCCCGCTTTGATTTGGGCGTCGAAATTTTCCGGTTCTTTTTTGGCTTTTTCGAGCGTTTCGGAAACATCCGGCAACATTTCGCTCGTCGGTTCCTTGACGCTTGCGGTCTGTGTCTGCTGATTTAGAAAAGGCGCGTCAGCGTGATTTTGCGGCAAATTTGTTTGCAGATTTGCGTTTCGATTGATATTGTTTGAAACGAAAAACCCGATAAAAAACCCGACAATTAAACAACCTGCCCCGGTCAAAATATATTTTTGCATTAAAATCTGTAAGTATAAAATCAGGAATCGAATTGGTAGTTTTCGATTCCTGATTAATGAAATTAGGCGTAACTATGCAAACCCGGCAGCAGATAGCTCACACCCAAATAGGTAAAAATCACGAGTAAAAATGCGACGATGGCAAAATAGGCCGAGCTTCGGCCTTTCCAGCCGCGTGAAATCCGTGTATGAAGAAATGCCGCGTAGGTCAGCCAGGCGACCAAAGCGCCGGTTTCCTTCGAGTCAAAACCCCAAGGCCGGCCCCACGATTCGTTTGCCCAAATTGCGCCCGTGATCAAGAGCATCGCCAAACCCGCAAATGCCAGACATGCCGTTTTGTACATCAGACCGTCGAGCGATTCCAGTGACGGCAATCTTTCGCGGAGTTTTTCGGTGCGGAAAGAAAATAAAATTACAAACAATGTTCCGGCAAGAGCCGTTAGCAATCCGGCAAGTTCGACCGGGTTTGTATTCAAACTCAAAAACATTTTTTCGCCGTTATTTTGGAAAAATTGGCGGCCGGTTTGCTCGTATTGTTTCGTTGTTAAAGCCGCAAATTCCTGTGCCGAAAGCTGTTGTTTTGAAGCAATTTCCTTACCGACGGAAACGAATTGACCAGGATTTTGAACCAGTTGAACTTGTAGTTTCGGGTAAATGTTATCGGCTGATTTGATTCCCGAAACTAAAAATACAACGGCTAAAATCTGCGTCAGCAAAGCCGCTTTGAGCAAAATATGTCCCGCTTTTTTGGCACTTTCGTTGTTTTGATATTGATATGAAAGAAACGCCGCAATCACGCCGAGCAGCAGAATTCCTGAAATGACCAATGCCCAACCGACAAAAGGAATTTCAAAGCGGAAAAATGCGTTGAACGGCTTGGCACCTTCCGTGGTCGGGATAAAAGTCCCGGCGCGGTAAACGGCCTGTGTAAAAACCGAACCGCTGCTGATAGAGCCGATTACGGCAATCGCAAAAATGCTTGAAAAAATTGCCATTGACTCGACTTTTACACCGTCTTTGA
>JBDTZT010000182.1:0-6800 GCA_040005005.1 Actinomycetota bacterium | reverse complement strand
CGGCGACCACCGAATTTGTCGTTCCTAAATCAATACCAATAATTTTACTCATCTATTAAATTTCTCCTTTAAAAATAAAAAACTGCTTTATGATGCCTAATCTCCAAGCCATTGATTATAAAAACACAGCGGCAAGTTGAATGTGTTGGTAGAATAATATATGAGTGTGTTATTGTCAAGTTTATTTTACAGGCTGACCGCAATAATTTTTAAGACGATGTTTGAAATATTATTAGGACGTTAAAATTCATAATATGTCCCAAAACTGTATGTTCATTGATATTTGTTGTAAAATTCGCTTGTTCAGGCAAATTTTACGAGCAAGGGAATTTAATAATGTTTACCGATAGCAATAAATCCGGAATGATTGATAAAAATCCGCTGAAAACCGAAGAACATTATCGTGCCTTTATAAAGCAGAGCAGTGAAGCTATCTGGCGGATCGAACTGGACGAACCTATTTCCGTGAATCTTTCGATTGATGAGCAAATCGAAAATTTTTACAGTTACTCTTTTCTTGCCGAATGCAATGAAGTGATGGCAAAAATGTATGGTTTTGAATCTGCCGATAAAATCGTCGGTGCGCGGCTCGGCGATCTTTTGCCGCCGAAAGACAAAAATAATATTGAATATCTGCGGGCCTTTATCAATTCAGAATATCGCCTCGAGGATGCTGAATCGCACGAAGTTGACCGCGAAGGCAATCCGAAAGTCTTTCTCAACAGTCTTGTCGGAATTGTCGAAAATGGATTTTTGACACGGGCTTGGGGAACCCAGCGCGATATTACGGAACGTAAAGAAATTGAAAGATCAAAAGCACATCTGGCGGCAATTGTCGAATCTTCCGATGATGCGATTGTCAGTAAAGATTTGGATGGAATTATTACGAGCTGGAACAAAGGGGCGGAAAAAATGTTCGGCTACAGCGTGGCTGAAGCGGTCGGAAAATCGGTAATTATACTTATTCCGCCGTATCTGATAAATGAAGAATCGGAAATCATTGCCCGCATCAAAAAAGGTGAAGCGGTTAAGCATTATGAAACTGTGCGGCGGCGCAAGGACGGCACGGAAATAGATATTTCGCTGACGATTTCACCGATTAAAAATGACTCCGGCAAAATCATCGGGGCCTCGAAAATTGCCCGTGATATTACTGAAAGCAAACGTGCGGAAGAATCTTTGCGCGAAAGTCAGGCGATTCTTGCGCTCTCGATGCAGAGCAGTCGGATGGGCTTTTGGACACGCGATTTAGCCACCGAAACTGTTTGGTGGAGCGAAGAACTTGAAGAAATTTTCGGTTTGCCAAAAAGCAGTTTTGCCGGAACCAGAAAAGACTTTTTAGATTTTGTTCACGAAGACGACCGTGAAGAAATTCGCCGCAAAATTCAGCAGGCAATTGACCGACACCGGGAATATACGGTTGAATTCCGTTTTTGGCACACGGACGGTTCGCTGCGTTGGATGGAAGGACGCGGGCAAGCCGTTTATTCCGAAAATAGCGAACCAGTCAGGCTTTACGGCATTGGCATTGACATTACCGAACGCAAACAGGCCGAAGAAGAATTACGCGAATCGGAGGAGCGTTTCGCTAAAGCCTTTAACTCGAGTCCGCTGGTGCTCACTATTACTTCATTAAAAACCGAAAAACTAATCGAAGTCAATGAAACTTTTGTTCGCACAACCGGCTACACTCGTGAGGAAACGATTGGTCGAACAACTGCTGAACTCGGTTTATGGACAAAATTCGCCGACCGCAAAGCCGAATTGGAAGCAGTTCGGAAAAATAGTGAAATCCGTGATTTGGAATACCGTTTTCGGGTGAAAGACGGTCGGGAGATTGTCGGCTTGCTTTCCGCCGAACTACTTGAAATTCGCGGCGAACCTTGTGCTCTAACCGTCATTCAAGATATTACGGAGCGTAAAAAGGCAGCCGAAATTTCCGAGCGTTACCACTTGCTTTCAATGCGGGCGCGGGACATTATTTTGTTTTTCCGTCCCGACGGTCAAATTGTTGACGCCAATCAAATGGCAGTCGAAACATATGGTTATGACCAATCGGATTTGCTCAAAATGAGACTTCACGATTTGCGGGCGCCGGAAACTTTGGCAGTTCTTGAAGAGCAATTGGCAAAAGCCAACAACGGCGGAACTCATTTTGAAACCGTCCATCAGCGCAAAAACGGCACGAAATTTCCGGTTGAGGTTACCTCGGTCGGGGCGGACATCGGCGGCGAACGTCTTTTAATAAGTATTATCCGCGACATTTCGGAACGCCGGCAAAATGAAGAAGCCTTGCTTAAAGCCGAACGCCGCGCATCGGAAGAATATCTCGAACTTCTTGCGCGCATTGTTCCAATTGCACAGACTCTCGGCACCGCGCGGGATTTGATTTCAATTTATCGCGCGGTTCACAATTTTGTTCGCGCCTCAATGCCTTGCACGGCATTTTTCGTTTCCTTTTATGATGCTGCGCGACGTTTGCGGACAGCTGCGTATGTTTGGGGCGAAGAAGGAGAAGTAGATATTTCGTCATTGCCGCCAATGGCTCTGACCAAAGACGGCGGACCGAATTCGCAGGCGATTTTTCAGAAGAAATCGGTTGTTGTCAATCGTTATTGGGATTTGATGAAAAATCGTCCGCACATTGTTTTGCAGGAAAACGGCTTTGACCCGAATTCCTCGCTGGTGGTGCCGATGACGGTGATGAATCGAATTATCGGAACGCTCGAAGTTCAGGCTTACGATGAAAATTCTTACACCAAGGAACATATCGTCGCGCTGGAAATGGTCGCCAATCTGGCGGCGGTCGCAATTGAAAATGTGCGGCTTTTGAAGGTTGAAGCCGATGCCCGTGAAACAGCCGAAACTGCTAATCGGGCAAAAGACGAGTTTCTTTCGGTTCTCTCGCACGAACTTCGCACGCCGCTCAACTCGATCCTTGGCTGGGTCAGAATGCTGCGGTCGGGAATGCTCGACAAAAAAACGGCGGTCAAAGCCGTCGAAGTTATCGAGCGCAATACGCTTTTGCAGAACAATCTGATTGAAGACCTTTTGGATGTTTCGCGAATTATTTCCGGCAAGATGCGAATTGAAAAAGTATTAATTGATTTGATCAAAGTTTTTAATGACGCAATTGAGATTCTTCGTCCGGTGGCCGCGCAAAAAAATATTTTACTTGAATTCAAGACCGCGCAAAATTCGCTGATGATTAACGGTGATGCGACACGGCTTCAACAAATTATTACCAATCTGGTGCAAAACTCGGTCAAATTTACATCCGAAAGCGGTAATATCAGAGTTTCTTTGGCGCGACACGGAAATCTGGCGCGGCTAATTGTCAGAGATGACGGCATCGGCATCGGCAAGGAAATTTTACCGTTTATTTTTGAGCGTTTTCAGCAAGCCGATTCCTCGACCAAACGAGTGTATAGCGGTTTGGGACTCGGTTTGACGATTGTCCGCAATCTGGTCGGGCTTCACGGCGGCACAATCAAAGCGGAAAGCGGAGGCAAAGAAAAAGGCGCAACTTTTACAGTCGAAATTCCGCTCAGCGAAGATTCTCCATCGGGAAAAACATTTTCCGAAGGAGAATCTCAAATCGTTTTTGCCGAAAATTCAGCTTTAAGCGGTGCGCGAATTTTGTTGGTTGACGACAACATCGAAAGTCTGGTGCCGCTGCAAATTTTTCTCGAAAAGGAAAAGGCCGAAATTATTCTGGCAAATTCCGCAAAAGAAGCTCTCGAAAAACTTGCCGTCCAAGATTTTCACGTTTTGATTACCGATATTGGAATGCCGGTAGCGGACGGTTATGAATTAATCGCCAAGGTTCGTCAATTGCAGACCGAACAAAATGCATTCATCACCGCAATTGCCTTAACTGCTTACGCTTCTTCGGATGACCGCCGCCGCGCGTTAGCCGCCGGATTTCAGAAACATTTTGCCAAACCCGTTGATTTCGATGAGATTTTGTCGGTTGTAAAAGCCATTTACGAAGCGAGCAGAAAGTAAAATTTTTTAAAGGCAAAAGTAAAAAGCAAAAGGCAAAATAATTTGTCTTACTCAAGCGGAACAGTCAAGTAAACACTCTACTGAGTTTTGCTTTTTACCTTTTTACTTTCTCGATTTCTTCTTCTTTCATCAACTTTGCAATGTGAAAGATGTAGTGCAGACCCGAAACAAAAGCCAGAAGCACGACGATAAAATAAACCGTCGGCAGGTAAAAACTGTAGTCGAGGAAAGCTGCCAGAAGGATCAGCGCCACGGCAATGACCTGTACAAACGTGCTAAGTTTACCGAGCCACGACGGTTTGAAACCGTGAAATCCGGTCATTACATTGATTGCCCCGGCGACCGTCACGATCAAAACATCACGTCCGATGACGGCGGCTGTCACCCAAAACGGTACGGGCAGGTGCCGGACATGCGGTTGCAGAACGTTCGGCATTGTTAAAACTATAAAAGCAACCGTCATCAAAAGTTTATCGGCAATCGGGTCAATAATTGTGCCGAGTTCGGATTCCTGGTTAAATCGTCTGGCGACAAAACCGTCAACACCGTCCGAAATTCCGGCGACGAGAAAAACGAACAAAGCCCAACCGCTGTAGCCGTAAAACAAAAGACTCGCAAAGACGGGAATTAAAGCCATTCGCAGGAAGGTGAGCAGGTTCGGGATGGTGACAACATTTGAAGCCATTTTGAAAATTACGAATTACGAATTATAAATTACGAATGTATTTTCACAAAATAGTCATTCGCCATTAAGCGCATTGTAATTCTATCAGAGAAATTTCCGGCGGGCATTGGTAACGAATCGGCAAAACGACCGTGCCGATGCCGCGGGTGATGTAAATTTGCGTGTTGCGGCGGCGATGCAGACCGTTTTTTAATTTTCTCGGCGGCAAAATCCGTTTGTCCTCGTCGCGCAATTTGACCTGTCCGCCGTGCGTATGTCCGCTCAAAACGAGGTCAACCTCAAAACGCGCCGCTTGCCTGACAATCACCGGATTATGCGCCAGCAGAAGTTTCATTTCATCGGGGAAACTACCGTGAAGCGCCGAACGTAGATCGGTTTTGCCGACCATATAATCGTCAACTCCGCACAGCCATAAAGAAGCCTCACGCGCCGTAAAGCGAAAACCTTGATTGATCAAAACATTAATATTTGCGCGGCGAAACGAATTTGTAATAAGTTCGGCATCAGTCCAGTGATCGTGATTTCCGAGACACGCAAAGCTGCCGAATTCGGATTCCAGTTTTCCCAACACTTCGGCGACAGGTTCGATATAGGCGCTTTCGTGCGAAACGTAATCGCCTGTTAAAACGAACATATCAGGCTTCAAACGATTGGCGACTTTAACGGCCCGCGAAATATGCTCGAGGCTTGTAAAAGGACTGTGATGAATATCGGAAAGATGAATAAGCCGAAAACCTTCGAGTTTTTTCGGCAGTCGAGTTAATTTAATATCTATTTTTTCGATCGATAAACTGTTGGCTTCCGCCAATGCATATTTTGCAAATTGCGATAAGTTTCCGGCAAGTTCGCGCAAAGGCATTTCCGAACCAATGGCGGAAGAGATTCGTTTAGACAGTTTTACCTTTTGTATTCCAAACTTCATCATTATTACAAGTTTTAGGGGTTTCAATTTTTGGTAAGGCAAACCGATTATAAACACCTTATCTGAAAAATGTCCAGAGTTGTTCGCTTGCTATTGAACGACAAGTTTTCAATAAATTTTTACGTTTTATTATTTGCGGTGCATTCGGAGAGGAATTTCAAGCGAAATATATGAAAAAACGAAACCACGAAACAAGCCGAAAATACACTAACAAAGGAATAGCTTTGTGATTTTATGGTTACTTAAAATTAAATGAAGCCTACGCGCAATTAAACCGTTTGAAATCAACCCATTACTTTCGAAATAGCTAAAAACAAGAATCCAAAATTCCCGGCTATTGCGAAGCGTTTTTGAATTGCGCAAGGCTTCATTTAATTCAAGCTCCTTGGCGTGGTATTTTGAACGAAAATAGCCACAGATTAGTAAAAATTATTCGAAACCAATTGTTACGGCGTAAGTGCCGGTCTTGCCTGTTTTCCATTCCTTTCGGCCGCTGATTACAAACGGATTTTCGCCGGCATATTTTTGGTTGAGCGAATTCAAAAGTTTGTCTTTATTTTCCTTAGTTAGAAACTCTTTGAATTTATTCGCCAAATCGTCAATTTTAACATTATCTTTGATTATCGTCGTAAAAGCTCCCGGAATCGGAACTAAATCAATCGGATTGATGCCGAGACTTTGCAAATGTGCGATAATCTGCGGCAAAATTTTCTTCTGCAAAAAATTCTTCAACGAAGGGTCGTGAACATCCATAAATTGAACCGTTACGGATGTCAAATCGCCGTCAATTTCGGTAATTACGTTATCAGAATCGGAAAAACCGCTCTGCCCTGAACTCAAAATGCCTGTTTCCAGCTCGACCGAATCGCCGATGTCGGATGCCGGCAGAAAAAATTCCTTCTCGAAATTCCTCCATTGCCATTGTCCGGTATCCGGTTTGGAAACAATTGTTAATTTTTTCTTCCCGTTTGCATCTTTGTAGCCGATAAAGAATACTAAACGAAAGTTTTTCTTGCTTTTATCATCGCCGAAATCGGGGAAAGTTATTCCTTCGATTGTTAATGTTTTCTTTGACATAGATTTTTCTCCTTATTTTATTGATTTTCTCTCTTCCGGGAAATTACGTTGGAGAGAAATAAAAAAACTGCGTATTCCAAATTTTATAAGATTTTTGCAGAAAAACAA
>JBDTZT010000181.1:0-6806 GCA_040005005.1 Actinomycetota bacterium | reverse complement strand
CTTATTTGTTTTATTTCAAACACAGTGTCGCGATAACGGTTTGAGAGTCGGACAATTTCGCAAACGAACCGCATTATTTGAAGTTTCTAAAACAAAGTTAGAGAATGAAATTATGATGAAATTAAAAAAATACCGATTTTTCGCCGTGATGATTTTAACGGCTGGTTTTATTTCGAGTCTGCCGTTTTATTTTGTTCGGGCGGACGAAGGAATGTTTATGATGGACAAACTTGCAAGTTTGCCGCTTGCCGAAAAAGGTTTGAAAATCCGTTCCGACGAAATTTACAATTCGAGCGGAACGGGTTTGAGCATTGCGGTGCCGCGCCTTAGCATCGGTTGTTCGTCCGAATTCGTTTCGCCTGACGGTTTGATTTTAACGAATCACCACTGCGGTTTTGATGCTCTCGTCGCTGCTTCGACGACGGAGAAAAATTACGGCGAAACGGGTTATCGGGCCGCTTCACGGTCCGAAGAATTGCCGGCGAAAGGTTACAGCATTGATATTACTTTGAAGGAAGAAGATGTCACGGCGCGAGTTTTGGAAGGAATCAACCCGGAAGATGCCGATGCGGTTGGAAAACGCATCAACGATTTGCAAAAACAGGAACAAGCGAAAATGAGCGAAGGCGGACGTGTTCAGATTCAGCCATTAAACGGCGGAATGTATTATTATTTGTTTGCCTATCAAACAATAAGAGATATTCGCATCGTTTACGCGCCGCCGAAAAGCATCGGATTTTACGGCGGCGACCCAGATAACTTTGAATGGACGCGGCATTGCGGCGATTTTACATTTATGCGGGCCTACGTCGCGCCGGACGGGAAATCCGCCGATTATTCAGCGAATAATGTTCCCTTCAAGCCCAAAAAATACCTGACGATTTCGGCCGATGGCGTCAAGGAAAACGATTTTACGATGATTATCGGTTATCCGGGCGGCACCACGCGTTACCGCGAAAGTTATTCGATTGCGTTTAACCAAGATGTCAATCTGCCGTTTACGGTCGAGGTTTTGAATGCCAACATCGAGGCTTTGCAACTAATTGCCCGCTCAAATCCTGAAAAAGCCGTCGAATTGCAAAGCGAAATTTTCAGTTTGAATAATTCGCTCAAAGCCGAAGAAGGCGGCGTTGTCGCGATGCGCCGCGCCGGACTCGTCAAACAACGGCAAACCGCCGAAGCGAAATTGACCGAATGGATTAACCAAAATGCGGAGCGCAAAGCTAAATACGGCGAGGCACTGCCGAATCTGAAAGCCGCCTATGGAGAATATTCAAAAACCGCCCGCAAAGATTTGGTTTTACGGAATATGCTCGAAATTGCCCCGATTCAATTAATTATCGCGGCGCAAAACGGGTTTCCGAAAGAGCGTCTGAAAGCTGCCGTGCCGGAAATCGCGGCGACCCAACCGGTTGTGAACCGCGAACTTGCCAAATTTCTTTTGCGGAAAGCCGCGGATCTTCCCGCCGAACAGCGCATTGCCGCGATCGAAAAGCGTTTCGGCGGTTTGAATGGCGAAGCGCGTCTTCGGGCCGAAGACGAATTTGCGCGGCAGTCGTTTGAAAGTGAAACCATCACGACCGAAAAAGGCTTGAATTCTTTAATTGAGATGACTTCTGCGCAAATGAAAACGTCGTCGAACCCGCTCGTTGCCTTTATCAATGAAATCGCGTCTGAGACCGCATTGGTTGATGTTCATCAACAAACTTTGAACGCGGTACTGGCAAAGAATCGTCTGCCTTTTATGCGGGCAATGGCGGAGATGGGTAATCTGACGCGTTATCCGGACGCGAATTTTACACAGCGTCTTACATTCGGTGCCGTTAAAGGATACAAGCCGAAAGAATCGGTAACTTTCGAGCCTTTTACAACGCTTGACGGCGTTTTTGAAAAAGATACGGGACACGAACCATTTAACGCTCCGGCAAAATTGCGCGAGTTGTGGGAGAAAAAAGATTACGGAAATCATGCGGTGAACGGCACGATACCGGTTGATTTTTTAACCACCAACGACATTATCGGCGGAAATTCCGGCAGTCCGGTTTTGAACGGCAGCGGCGAACAAGTCGGGATCGCCTTTGACGGCAATTATGAAGGCTTGGGCGACGACTTTTTCTTTAATCCGGAACTTGGCAGAACGATTGTCGTGGACATTCGCTATGTTTTATTTTTAACCGACAAATTCGGCGACGCGGGCTGGATTTTAAAGGAAATGAATATCAAAGGCGGCAACCGGAAAGCGATGACAATGGGAAATTAAATTCGTTTTCGAAATTGTTAATAGGCGCGATTTTTGTGATGACAATAATCGCGCCTGCAATAATTCTAATTTAAGGAACACAGGGTAGTTTAGCCGAAAATTTAATCGGCAAAGCCGTGAATTTTCATCCGTTTTTAACGGCGGGCGTAATTTCGGTCTGATTGTGGTGAGCGTGACGTCAAAAGAGTACGGCGGCTGAGAAAGTTTCCGGGGCGCGATCACATTCGGTGTCTGAAATTGAATCCGAAACATTTCGGTCAGACGAACTACAATTTGATATTTTTTTGGCTGAAGGAGAGAAAGTTATGAGTCGCTGGCGCGGACGCTGGGAAAAATTCTGAGAACTCGCCATTGAGGGCGGTCCTCCCGTGCGGGGGACGAAACTCAAGGCGTGGCGGATTCCGCTCGTCTGGAAAGATTTGCAGGAAAATGTTTTGAGCATTCCTGAAGGCTCGTTTGTGCCTTCAAAACAGGAATTAATGCTCCGCTCAACACAGGAAGTTTTGAACGCCATTGCGGCAGACGTGCGCGGCGGACTGCTTGAAACTGTCGGAGTGGAAAGCTCAATTTCGCTCGAAGATGAACGCTGTTCGATGATTTTGGCGCTGCCTGCAACGGCTGATCCGAAAAAAATCGCGGAGGCGATTGATGCGGAAAATGTCGAAGCGTGGCAAGATGGACAAAACAGGGTTCACCTGGCGATAAACCCGTGGTATTCGACCAAAGACGTTGACCAAACCGTGCTTTGTGCGATCAAAGTCATCCACGTTTTGCTCGGTCTGCACGCCGTCTGCGAGGTCAAACCGAAAACATTCGGGCAAAAGCTGTTATCGTCCTTGCGGGATGTGTTGAATGCTCAGCAAGAAGCGAAAAAAACAAAGGATTAAACTGATTTTTGAGGTATAAAAGAATTACTTTGCTGGCCGGAGAAATCGCCATCTCCGTAATATAGAATTAAAAGGCCGGCATTTTTATTTTCCTGAATTATTATTTTGTGAAACGGATTTTTTTTGAATTCATTAACCGGAGATGTATGGAACAAAATCTATTGAAACTATTTTTAACCATTTTGCTGATATTGATTACTGGTTTTGCCGATACTTTTCAGGTCCGGGCACAAATATCGAATAATCCGAACAGGACTCTTTCCCCGCAGACCTGGCAATTTGCCGTTTCCGGCGATTCGCGAAACTGCGGCGATGTTGTGATGCCGACCATCGCGGGTGACATTTCACGAAATAATGCCCGCTTTTACTGGCATTTGGGTGATCTCCGCGCCATATATGATTTTGATGAGGATATTAAAAATCGCGCCGGGGCACTGCCGCTGACCATTGTGGGTTACGAAAACGCGGCGTGGCAGGATTTTATTGACAATCAGATCAATACTTTCAAAGTGCCGTTTTTTCTCGGTATCGGCAATCATGAAACAATTTCTCCAAAATCACGAAACGAATTTTTGATCCAATTTGCGGACTGGCTGAACGCGCCGGTCATCGCGCAGCAGCGGCTCAAAGACAACCCCGCCGATCACCGCCTAAAAGCCTATTATCACTGGCAGCAAAACGGAATTGACTTTATCTATCTCGATAACGCGACGACCGACCAATTTGACAGTGCGCAGCTCGGCTGGCTGAATTCAGTTCTGCGAGCGGATGACACGGATTCAACTATTACGACAGTTGTCGTCGGAATGCACGAAGCCTTGCCCGACAGTTTGGCATCCGACCACAGTATGAGCGATTATCCGTCGGGCGTACAAAGCGGTCGCGCCGTTTATGAAAGATTATTACAGACCCAAAATACTGCCCATAAACTTGTTTATATACTTGCCAGTCATTCGCATTTTTTGATGGAAGGAATTTTTAATTCCGATTATTGGAAAGCGCATGGCGGAGTCATCCCGGGCTGGATCGTCGGGACGGCCGGAGCCGTCCGCTACAAACTTCCGCCGAATGCCGAAACGCTCGCCCGGCAGGCAAAAACCAATGTTTACGGCTATTTGCTGGCAACGGTCAATCCAACGGGCGAACCGGCGGGAACGATTCGTTTTGATTTTCATGAGTTAAAGCAAGCGGATGTCCCGCCTGAGGTGCAAACAAAATTCGGCGCGGAATTAGTGCAATGGTGTTTTGAGAAGAATTCGAATGTTCCGCTCAAATAATCACTCCGAATTATTTTAAGTTGATATTCTCAGTGCAATAGAGCAGATTTTGCAGGAATGTCTGGCGAACTTTCGGTTTGCCATTTGCGATCACGGGCAGCAAACTGAATGTTTGTTGGACTTTTTTGCGTCTATCAATCTCGAATCGACTCTAGGAATGTGAATGCGGCGCGGCCACCAGGCAAAGATGACGCGGGAAGTGGTTTTTTTTGATGCCGCGCTTTATAAGGAAATTACCACCGGCACTATCAACCCGGTTATTTAGAATTTTTTTATTTCCGCCTCACTGACCAAGAGTTTTTTTTCAAAAACTGAACTGCACTTCAAATCTGACCCGGCGGTTGCCTCCGCTCTGCCGACCGCCGCCGAACCCGAAACCGCTCGCGAGCGACACGGGTTCACCGAAAAACGGTGAGCGCAGATTTCCGATTGGGGTGCCGCCGTTCGTGCGGTTAAAAAGATTTCGGATTTGGACGGAGAATTCTAATTTATACGGACTTTCGTCATCGTCGCCACCGCCATTTCGCTGACCGCCACCACCGCCAAACGGACTATTGGTGCCGGTTCGATTGTTATTATCGCCGCCGCTTTGAACTTGTCCGGACACTTTCTTTTTTCCGCCTCCAAAACTGAATTCTTTGGCGGCGCGTAAATTAACCACGAAAAATTTGGGACCGCGGCCATAATTTCGCGGAATGATTGTTTGCCCCGCAACGGGCTGTAAATCAAAGTTTCCGAACGGTGTTTGGATAATGCACGAACGTCTGTCCGGATTTGCCATCGTTCCGAAATCGCATTGCCGGTTTAAGTCGGTGGCAAAAGAAGGCCGGTCGGTAAACAGCGTGTCGCCGTTACCATCGGCGCCGGTCGTAATATTAAAGGGAACTCCGGAGCGAAATGAGATAAACGGACTGAGCCGGATGCCGAGCGGCGCGGCGACGTTTCCGCCAAGTACGAAACGGTGGCGGATATCAACCAGAGAGTTGCCATATTCGCCGCTTAAATCATACTGGTTGGCCGGAAAAGTTCCGGCCCCGTCCGAATCACTTTTTGCGCCGCCGAACGCATAATTTCCGAAAATCGAAACGCGCTTGCTGAAATTTGAACGGAAATTCAAAATTAACTGATTTTGAGTAAACTGCCCGGTTGATTCGTATTGAAAAATATTGCCCGCCGTTGAAACGGGTCGCAAGCCGTTAATCGGAGCATTGATGTTCCGCGAACGAAGCAACCGGCGCGTTTGCGCGAAAACGTAGGTTGCGCTCAAGGTCGTTTTAAAGGGCAATTGTCTTTCGACACTGAGGGCGATCTGGTTTGTGCGCGGAGATTGCAGGTTCGGCGCGACGACACGTGTCGTCTGCGGCTGCGCGAAGGCCGTCAGAGATTGAACGTCCGGAACGTTTGAAACGCCGCCGTTCGCGGTAAAGATAACCTGATCTAAAATGGCCGCGTCGGTGACCACAAACTGCTGCTGATTGAGACCGTTAAAACGCAGCGTTTGCAGCGTTAAGCCTTCACTGAATCGGTCGTAAAAAATTCCGAATCCGCCGCGAAAAACCGTTTTCGGTTGATTGCTTCCGGTCGCTCCCGGCGAGAAAGCAAAACTGATGCGCGGTGCGAAGTTGAAATCGCTCGAGATATTCGTCTGTGTTTCATACCGCAAGCCGAAAGAAAGCGATAAGGCGGGGTTCAGGCGCCAATCATCCTGCGCGAAGAGGCTCAGATCGGTTCGTTTTACTTCGACCTGCGGATTTCCGCCGGCAATTGTAAATTGCGTCGGGCGCGCTCCCGGCGTGCGTAAAATGGTGCTGCGGTATTGATCAAGATTGGTAAAAGTAAATGTTCCCGCAAAATTATTTGGCGAAGCGTCGGTGATTCGAACCTGCCGCAGCCGTCCGCCGATCTTCAGCGAGTGTTTTTTAAAAATAAACGAGGTGTAATTTTGCAGTTCGAGGCGGTCTTCATTGGAAAATGCAAAACCGGTGTTCGCGCCGCCGCCCGTAAAAGCATCGAGCACCTGAATGGTTGGCGAGTTGTCCGAGCTGGTTTGCGAAGCGCGCCGGCGAATATATTGAAAACGTGCTTCGTTGATGACGGAAGGCGAAATAACCGCCGTTTCCGTCAGGCGCAACGTGTGTTCGCCGTCACGCGCAGCGTAGCCGCGCGACAGCAAATCGAAGCCGCCCAAACCGGCGTTCGCCGTTTTCGAGCCTTCATAAAAATAACGTGCGGTGAGTGTGTTGTTTTGATTGATCTGAAAATCCAGACGCGGGCTGATTTCAAAGTTTTTCTGCGGGGCGAGCACGCTTCGCTGGAAAGTCGCGGCGTTTAAATTCGCGTCAAGGATCTGCGCGTTAATCAGCGCATTGTTGTCAATATCTT
>JBDTZT010000180.1:0-6810 GCA_040005005.1 Actinomycetota bacterium | reverse complement strand
CGCGGTCGCGGAATAAATCTGGGAACTCTCCGAACTACTCTCGCCTTTGACGGGCAAAAAAACGAAGAGAAATCCGCTGATGAAGAAAAAATCCAGGTCGAGCCAGGCGAAACACTGCCGCCGGGTGACGATTTATCAACCGATAACACATTTAATCCCCAATCGGAAAACAATGCCCGGTTTTACAAAGCTTAAAAACATATTTCCCGGTGCCAAAACTTTCTTCGTTTAACAGGAAACTTTTATTGTAAACAGCCGATAACTTAATTATAAAGTGAAAATCGCTTTCTTAAATTTAGGTTGATAATAATTTTTCGAGGAGCAAAGAAATATGAGTAGCATACAGGGATTACCGAATAAACCGAATATTAATGATTATAATTTAAAAGATGATGCCCAAATGCTTCAGTATCAAGAAGCGTCACAACAATATAATCGTATATTGACGATGATAACTCAGCAGAAAAGTGAAGAAGCGGCAACCAAATCCAATTTGGACAAGGCTCGTCACGATGCGGTGATGTCAATCGTCAGTAACATTAAAGGCTAAATTAAAAAGGATGCGGCGGATTTCATTTTCCGCCGGATTCTTTTTAAGCTTGGCAAATTTGAAGCAGTGCCCGGACGCGTTTAAGCGCGAGCGTTGTTTCATCAATTAAGTCAATTTGTTTGGGCTTGACCTGCGGGGCGGTTTGCAATGCTTTTTCAAAGTTTTGCCGCGCCGCATTTTTGTTTCCGCTGCGCAAGTAAGCTTCGCCGCGATTAGCGAGTGAAACGATGTCGTTCGGCTCCATCTCCAGTGCTGCATCAAGATGGTTGATCGCTCCCGGGTAATTTTCCAAACGCAGGAACAAGGCTCCGAGGGCGGCTTGAAAATAAGCCGTTGCCGGGGCGATGGTGATCAATCCCTTAAACAAAACAATTGCTTCCGGATGGCGTCCCTGCTGGGCGAGCGAGTAAGCGATTTCCGATATGATGCGAATTTCGTCCTTCTCCCAATTTGCCGCCGTCCCCAGCGAGATTTCCCCGTCGAGCCATTTCTGAATTGCATTTTCAATCTGCATTGTTTTCCCGTTAATCAAAATACAAATTTCGTTCGCCATTTACTCAAATTTTTGCCGCTCGTGAAGAATTGAGCTGATCTCATCATTTGATTTAGTTTCGCGCTGCGCCGCCTCGGTTTTCTGTTTGAGGCGCCAATTTTCGCGATGTTTTTCGATGACTTTTACTTCTTTTGCTTTTTCGTCGAGTTCGTCGAGCGCTTTTTCGATTGTCAGTTGAGCGCGTTCGACGACCCGTTTTTGTTCTTCGACCGCCGCGCGCAATTTCATTTCTTCCCCGCGCAAAGCGGCGAGATGCTGGCGGTAGCGCACAATCTCACCGGACTTTATTCCGCCGCCGGATTTCTCAATCATCTGCGCTTGTGCCGATTGCTGCTGCTGCCGGCAATTTTCAACCGCCTTTTTTCGACTGCGCAGTTCAATCTCGGCGAGATTTAACAGCCGGCGGCATTCAGCCAGATAAAGCGCGGCTTCATCGCGGGCACGCTCGCGCATCTCGAGCAGTCTTTGTAAATTATATTTCTCGGGTTGAGGCATTTCTAATTTGCCGCTCCAATCATCCGGATTGCGTATTCAAATGCCCGGTAAATTTCGCCGAAGTAAAATATCATCCTTGAGGCGAGCACCGGCAGAGCAATCAAAACAACGATAATGCCGACCAGCATTTTGACCGGCATGCTTAGGAAAAAAACATTTACTTGCGGCGCGACGCGGTTGATAATGCCGAAAAACAAGTCGGTCAAGAGCAAAGCAATCAGTGCCGGGGCTGCCAGCTGCAAGCCGAGACTAAGCACGGCGGCGGATAATTTGACAATCAATTCGGCGGCCGGCGACCAGCCGGGCGTAAATTTCGGAAATACCAGCAACGGAATAAATTCAAAACTCCGGAGCATCGAACCGAGAAAAAGCCGGTGTGCTCCGACGGATATAAATAAAACGATGGCAAGCTGCAGCTTAAATTGTCCGAGTTCGGAAACACGCGATTGCAGTTGTGGGGCGTAAAGTTCCGCCATCGTCGAGCCGCGTTGGAAATCAACGATTCGGCCGGCGACCTGCACGGCTTCAAAGGCGAGCGAGGCGATAAAACCCAGCGTAAAACCGACCAGAACTTCTTTCGCGAGTAGCGCAATAAACCCCAGCGGTCCGAAACCGAGTGCTTGATTATCGGGGAGAGTGGCGGCGATTGACGGGTAAAGAATGATTACAAAAGCCATCGCCGTCGCTACTTTGACGCGGGCCGGAACCGCCGCACCGCCGAAAAAAGGAACAATTGAAAAAAAGGAAACAAGGCGGGCGAAACTCAGACCGACCAAGACCATAAACGTTTGCGGACTTTGCGAAACTTCGAAAACCCGCAAAACCGTTTCCAGTAATGCTAAAAATTCCTGCATTGAAAATCAACCCTGACGCGAAACCTGAAGCATCAAATCAAAGACGCGATTGCTGAACGTAATTAATTGGCTCAACATAAAATTAGCCGTGATGAGAATAACAATAATGGTAATAATAATTTTCGGGACGAAGGTCAAAGTCTGTTCCTGAATCTGCGTCAAGGCCTGAAAAAAACTGACGAGCAAGCCGACGATGAGACTGGCAAGCAGCGGCAGCAGCGACAGCCAAATGACCAGCCACAATGCCTCGCGCGCAACTTGCACATAAACATTCATCCTTTGTTACCTGCCAACAAAAAAAATGATTCTTTAGAAAGTTTGCCTGAATTTGATGATAACGGCAAGCGATTTGAGTTTGAAAAATTTTCAGACGGCGCGTTTTTCAAAGAAAAAAAGAATCGTTTGACGAGGACGGGTTTTCGTTTGATTAAGTCGCCGAAAGAATTTTCAGGCGATTGCTAAAAAGCTGCCGGCGCAAATCGTTCTCAAAAACGTTGCTCGACTCCGTCGCCTTCAAAAATTTACGCGGGGGGAAGTTCTCAATCTGACTCGCGCGATGCCCACCCGCGACATCCAGAATATTTTGGACACCGCTTTTGATAATATAAACAACCCTTGCCGCATCCATTGTTCGCACGCCGGAATTGGTCAAACCGATGACCACGCTCGCCGTAAATCCGAGAATTTCGCCGACGCTTGATTCGGCGAGCGGGACCAGACAACCGATACTCGCGCCCATCAAAACGCCGGTCGCGCCGGCGGAAAAACCAAAAATGAGGTTTGCCGCAACGTTGCCGCGCTGCGCGCCAACTTTTCGATGACCGGAATCTTTGAATTTATCAAGCGCCGCCAACCCGCCGTTAATAAATCCCGCAATCACGATTGCTTCCGTCGTCCGCCCGTTGACTTTTCCGTTTTCAAAAACGTTTTGATTCGTCAGGCGTGTCGGAACTTGCTCGGTCGGATCACTTAAACTTTTCGGCGAAAACGAATTAAACGCAACATCTTCGAGTGAAAGCCGCGCATTGACGTTTTGATAAAAGGCGAGGTTCAAACTGAGCAGCGCCGCACTTTTAACGCTCAACAAAACTTCCTCGTTCGTAAAAATTGAAGCGTCTTTCAAAGACTCGAATTTTTCGAATGATACGTTGCCGCCCAGCAAACTTAAAACTGTGTGCGGAGAAAGTTCCGGGTTTTTACCGCCGCTCATTAGATAGCCGCGGACGGGAAACTGTCCGTGTTTGTCGAGCGTAATGCCGTTACCGACAAATAATTCATTCGCGCCGAAAGTTTGAAATATCCGGTAACGCGCTTCAAATATCTCTCTTTCGCCGGAAGGCAATGAAGCCAAAAAATTCTTTAATCGTTCGCCGTTTTGATTTAATTGTTGACCGGAGCGGTTTAATTGCTCGACCAGTTCGCCGTAACGCGAAACGGCACGCGGTTCGAGTTTGCCGTTGACGTATGAATCAACCAGGCGGACTTCGGACATTTGCCTCACCTGATCCCAAAATATTTTCGGCTGAGCACGGAGATTTTCAAAATTCGGATGATCCAGGGCACGAGCAATCAGCGTCTCAAAAGTTTGATTAACAAAATTTCCAACACCTTCATTTTGGGTTTGAGCAAGCAAAAGATAGGCGGCCGGCACATTTTCCCGGCCGCCGAAAATTATCGCCAATAAATTGGTTTTAAGTTCGGAAGCTTGCGCGTTATGCCAGCTGCTGTCAAATAAAAGCGCGGCATTTACCTGCGGGTCAAGATTTGCTTTTAGCTCCGCCAAAGAATTGCCGTCAGTTATTAATTCGCCGGTCGAAACCGTCGATCGCTGGGCGCCTCTATTTAAAATCGTGACTTCGTTGTCCATTTCGGATCAATCCGCTTAAGGAAAGTTATCGGGAAATATGAGAAAAAGTTTCTTTTTATTGACGGTTTCTGACGAGGGATTTTTAATTCCTGCGGCGGATCCGGCGAATGTCTATTTCGGCGCGATTTTTTATTTACCGGTGAGCCGCAGACTGCGCGCGATTTTTTGAAATTGCGGTAGATGCTGTTGAAAGCTCGCGGCAGCGGCGGTGCAGGTCAGGATATAAATTTCTTCGTCTCCCAGAATAAAAGTTTGCAATTGTTGCAGATTTAATCCGTGCGCCGAAATTTTCTGGACGATCTGGACGACCGGTCGGCCATTTATCTCGATGTTTTGCCGGTCGAGAAGGCTCAGTCCCTGGACTTCCGCCTGCGTCACTGAAAACTGCCGGTGCGCGTAATCTTCGACGCTCAGCGCCGAATTGATAGTTTCCTTGGTCACGACTATATTCGGCGCGAATTCAGTCGGCGCAACCGTTGCGATAAAAGAAACAATCGAACGGTCCTGCCAATCGTCCGGCACTTGCAAATTAAAACCATTTCCCTGAAACTGCATATTTTAACTCGTTAATTCGACGGGTTGATTGGTCTCCGGATAATTATCGAAACCATTGCCCGGATGGTTTATCACAGGGCGCATCGAGATCCTGCCGACGGGCTGAATATTTAGCTCCGAGGCGAGTTCTTGATATGACAAAACCGTCAGTTCCGGAAATTCAAGTTCGACCATTTTGCGGACGAAACGGCGTACTTCCGCATCGGTGATGATCACGGGCTTTTGCGCGGTCGGCGGAACGTCTTCGATTTCGCGCCGAATTGCTTCGAGAATATCGTGGGCAATATTCGGGTCGAGCGATAGAAAAGTTCCGGTTGAAGTGCGCCTGATCGCGCCGCGAATGACATCTTCGATTTCCGGGTCGAGCATATAAACAAACAGCGTTTCGCGGATTCCGGCATAGCGGAAAGAAATATAACGACGCATTGCTCCGCGCACGTATTCGGTCAATTGTGTCGCGTCTTTTTCAATTCTGCCCCATTCAGAGAGGGCTTCGAGAATTGATTTGATGTCGCGGATGGAAATTCCTTCCTGCACGAGACGCTGCAAAACATCATTGACCTGAGCCACGGAAAGCGTCTTCGGGACGACTTCTTCGACCAGCTTCGCGACGCCGCGTGAAGCGAAATCCAGGTAAGCCTGCGTTTCCTGAATGCCGATAAATTCGTGCGCATAGCGTTTCATCACCCGCGACAAATGAAGTGTGATGACTTCTTCCGGCTGCCAGACTTTTAAACCGGCGAGCTCCGCCAGATCTTTTTGCGCCGCGGGAATCCACGAGCCCGGGCGCAGATCCGCCGGATTACGGACGTCTTCGCCCGTAATGCCGAAAACCTTGATATTCTCCGCCGAATCGTTCACATAAACACAATCGAGCCGCAACGACCCGTAAACCACCGGCACTTCTTTAACGGCGATAAAATACTGCGTTTCCTCGAGCGGAGCGTCGCCGCTGACGTGAACCGACGGCAGCATCACGCCCAAGTCGTAATAAATCGCCGAGCGCAGCTTTGGAAGTTCCAGACGGAACTTCCGCCCCTGTCTGGTGTTTTTATCAATCAGGTGCGTGATGCCGGAACTGACGACGACTGCCAGCGGCACGGCAAAGGTCAGCAGCAAATCGTCTTGTCCGACGATCGAACCGGCTTTGGCGGCTTGTTCGGCTTCGAGGTCGGCCATTCGTTTGCGGCGCCGCTGAACAAAAAAAGCACCGCCGCCGATAGCGCCGCTGATTAAGATAAGCGAAAGCCAGGGCATGCCGGGCAGCAGCGCGAGAATGAACAATAAGCCCGAAGCGATCATCAGCGGCTTCGGATTACCCAGTAATTGCTGACCGATGTCCGCACCGATATTGCTCGGTTCTTCAGTGCTTGCCACGCGGGTCACGACGATGCCCGCCGAAAATGTAATCAAAACCGAAGAAATAAGCGCCGCCAGCCCGTCGCCGACGGTTAAAATCGTGTATTTGTGGGCGGCCTGACCGATTGCCAAATTCGCGACGAAAACTCCGGTCGCGAGACCCGCGACGATATTGATAATCGCAATCACAATCGTTGCAATCGAATCGCCTTTGATGAACTTCATCGCGCCGTCCATCGCCCCGTAAAGCTGTGATTCGCGCTGGAGTTCCGAACGCATTTTTCGCGCCGAATCTTGCGAAATCAGCCCCGAACGCATATCGGCGTCAATTGACATCTGTTTGCCGGGCAGGGCGTCCAAAGTGAAACGGGCGGCGACTTCGGCAACCCGCTCCGCGCCTTTCGCAACGACGATAAACTGCACCACGAGAATCATCAAAAACATCACGGCCCCGACAATCAGGCTGTTGCCCGCCGTTGTTTTGCCGAGTGCTTCGATAACTTCTCCGGCATACCCCGTTTCCAAAATACTGCGCGAAACCGAAACGCTCAGACACAGGCGAAACAGCGTCGTAATC
>JBDTZT010000179.1:0-6821 GCA_040005005.1 Actinomycetota bacterium | reverse complement strand
GTGTCCCTTTCCGCTTCAACGGATACAAAATCCGGTCAACATCATTGATCTGATTAATCGTCGCCGGACCTTTCGCGCAGTTGCGCCCGCGGCTTCCCGGATGATACGGATTGCCCTCGAACTTGCGGACACGCATCGTTTCCTTGTCAATATAACTAAGCAGGCCGCAGCCCGCTTCGCAATTAAAACAAGTGGTCGGCACGATCATATAATTTTTCTTCTCGCGCCGATTGCCGCTTTTCGCTTCGTATTCCGTCCAATCGTCCCACTGTTCGGGCGGCGGATACGAAGTCAGTTCGCCCGGTTCATTCAGACGCGGAATTTCTTCCTCTTCAAAGGCGTGAAGATTCTCGATCAAGCCGAGCTTTTCGGCGATTGTTTCGATAAATGACGGTTTGTGTTTTTGCATACTGGTCAAATAAAAGTGAACTATCTTGTGTTCGATTTATGATTCCTAATTCGAAAAATCTTTTAATAAACGTATCGCGCTTTGATTATTCCGAGATGCGGCTTTTTTAAGCCACAATCGGGCTAAACGGATATTTTTATTAACTCCTTTACCCTCGAAACAGGCATTTCCGAGATTGAATTGGGCTTTATCATCGCCTTTTCGGGCAGCCCTGCGAGTCCATTTAATTCCTTTGATTAAATCTCTTTTTGTCCCTGTGCCATCAAGATAACAAACACCAAGATTGCATTGCGCCCAAGTATCGCCTAACAGCGCAGCTTTTTTGTAAAGAAGAAAAACTTTTCGCGGATTTTTATCGACACCTTTTCCCTTTTCATAAAAAATAGCAAGATTGCAGATTGCCTCCTTATGACGATTTTTCGCGGCTTGCTGATACCAAAACGCCGCCTGTTTCATATTCTTTTCAACGCCTAAACCCAAGTCATAACAATAGCCAACCAGATTTTGCGGATGAATATCTCCGTCCGTTGCCGCTTCAAGTAAATATGGAAATGCCTTGCGGTAATTTTTGCGAACGGAATCGCCGTAAAAATAATTTTGACCGATTACAGAAGGATTTTCCCTTTTTGTTTTCATATCTCAAAAGTTATACCAAATTAACTCATAGTAATTCTTTGCGGCGCTTTGACTCAAATGTCTATGGCGAACCAGAGTCCGGTTAGAGCAGAACCGTAAAGCCTTCCTGCTTAAAATGATTATCGTGCGTCAAAACTTCTTGGATTTCGCGCTCGCGCATCAGCGTCATCGAAATGCAATCGGTCAAACCATAGCCTTTATCAAGACGGTTTCCGTAAAGTTCCAAGCCTTCTGAAAATGCTTCGTGCGTGTGAAGAACGACTTCGACGACCTCTTTTTCCAATGCCAATTTTACAAATCTGGTCACGGCTTCGCGCATTTCGGGCGGAAATTCGGCGAGATAATTCAGTAATTCAATCAAAACCGTTTCGTTTGTAACCAGCCGTTTGCCTTTGAGATGCGGTTCGATGTCGAGCGCGGCTTTGTGCCATTGGTCTTTCGGATTGAGCCGCGCAACGAGATAAAGTGTGTCAACAAAAATTTCGTCCGTCATTTTTTCGGTGCGCCGTAAAGATAATGGTCAAGATTTCGGGAAGCGTCTTCGGGCAGTTCATCCATCACTTCGGGCGGCACGTCCTTGAAACATTCGTCTATCAAATCACCCAAAGTTTCCGGCGGTTTTCTTTTTTTACGCAAGCCGTTCACAAAGTTTAAAACCTGACGTTTTTCATCATCCGACAAAACCTGCACACGCTTTTCAATAGTTTGTTGCAAATTAACTGACATAAATTTTACTCCTACAACCGAAGCCATTTTACAATATCGTGTCAACTCAAAGGAATTCGTTGCGGTGCTTTGACCCAAATGTCTTCCGCAAACCAGAGTCCGGTCAGAATTAAAATTCCCGAGAGCGAAAAAGCCCGGTCCATCGCAAATGTTTGGGATTGACCGGCAATGAGCCAAATTATCGGCAGCACATTGCCGACCAGAATCATTCCAAGCCAAAATGCGCGGCTGAATTCGCCGTGCGTTATCATTTTGACTGTTTTGTGTGCGTCTTCGGTCGTGTGCGTCGTGGTTAATTCAATCGCTAAAGTAACAAGGTGAAAAACGAGCACGGCGATGGTCAGAAAATTCAAAACTATCGTAAAACCGATGTTTACTTTGATGATAAGCGATGCAATTTGAAAAACCGCAAAGCCCGCCATCAGCGCGTGGATAATCATATGTAACCCAAGCATCGGCGATTGCCAGAAATCGCGTCCTTTAGCCTGCGCGAAAAGAAACGCGGTGTAAATGGCGGAAAGCAGTGCGAAAACGATTCCGACCGGTTCGATAAACTTTAAAGCGCTTTCATAACCCCAAAACGAAGCAATCAGCCAGAGCGTCAGCAACCCGCCGTAAGCCGTGATAATATATGCGCCGCGCGTCAGCCACGATTTCCATTGCGGACGCAGCAGAACATTCAAAAAGCGGTCGGGGCGACCTAAATCCATTATCAGCAAAACGCCGGTCACCGCTAAAAAGATAAACGCGATAATCGCGCCGAATCTTTTCACAAACTCGGGGATTTCCATAAAATAACCGCCCGTAATCGGAATCAAAAACGCACCGGCAGCAATGGCTTTAGTTAAAATATAGGCGGAAACTTCCCAGCCCCAGAGAACGCCTTTCGAGGGCGCGTCGTAAACTCGGCGCGCCTTCTTGCGCGGTTCAATCTGCACAAACGCCTGTTTTTTAACTTCTTCCTTGAGCGGCGAATTGGCAAGACGTTCTTCGGCATATTTGGCAAAATGCCCGACGCCCGACGCTTGGCTCGACCACATATAATCGGTGTCAGGATTTGTTTCGGTCGGGTTTAAGGAAACTTTATCGCCGTCAATATAGAAAAGTTTCGGGTTCGTGCCTTTTTCGGGTTTGCGCACCGAAACGGCTTCCCGCGCCAGAAGCTGCGAAATTTCCGTGTTCGGATTGTCCATATCGCCCGAAATGATCGCGTGTTCGGGGCAGACGTTGACGCAGGCCGGTTCGAGTCCGATGTCAACGCGGTGCGTGCAGTAGTTGCATTTCGCCGCCGTGTGATTGTCGGGCTCCATATAAATCGCGTCGTATGGACACGCCTGCGTGCAGGCTTTGCAGCCGATACAACGCCGGTCATCGAAATCAACGATGCCGTCCGCGCGGGTGTAAAGCGCGGTCACCGGACAAATCTCGACGCACGGCGCATCGGCGCAATGATTACAGCGCATCACGCTAAATAAACGGCGCGTGTCAGGAAAATCGCCTTTTTCGATGTATTTTACCCAAGTTCGATTAACCCCGATCGGCACTTCGTGTTCAGCCTTACACGCGACCGTGCAGGCGTGACAACCGATGCATTTCCGGTTATCAATGATAAAACCAAAGTTCATATCAATTCCTTTTTTGAAGATTTCTCACGGATAAAACTAATTGCTAAGAAATTGTGAAGTTTTTCGCAGTGATTTGTCTAGCGGCAAGAGTATTAAAATGCAGAAGGCGCCCGCGAATAAACGCGAATTAGCGCGAATGAAGAAATAAAAAAGATTTATGCGCGTCTTTTCACATTTTATCGCGAATATCTTGTTTTAAAAGCGGATTGGCCGCGACTAAACGAAGATTTTCGCACTCGAAACGCTTATTTCAGCTGTGAAATCAGAGTTTTTCACACGCTCTAAGGCAAATTTCATATTGAAAATTTAGATTTTCACGCGCTTAAAGCGAGTTTTCACCTTTTAGCGGCGATTTTCACGAAAAATTTAATATTGTTGGTGGAAATTTTATTACTTTGTGTGTGCCATCCGCATTTTTCAAAACCTTTTTTCCGCCTCTCGCGTTATATAATCATCACAGTTATCTTTTAATCTAAGGAGAAAATTTATGTCTTTTAATTTCCGGCAGAAGTTGGTGGCACTCGTCGCGCTTTTGGCTTTGAGTCTGACCACGCTGGCGCAGACCAAAGCCTTTGATACGAATTTTATGGATCCAACGGTCGAGGCCTGCGATAATTTTTATCGTTACGCGGTCGGCGGCTGGCTCAAAAACAATCCGATTCCGCCTGCCTTTTCGAGTTGGGGCGTTGACCAGATCGTCGAGAAAAACAATTACGATATTTTGAAAGATGTTCTCGAAACCGCTTCCAAAAACACAACCGCAGCGAAAAACTCGGACACACAATTGATCGGCGATTTTTACGCGGCGTGTATGGACGAAGACGCGATCAACAAAGCGGGTGCGAAACCGCTTGACCAGTATTTCAAACAGATTGATTCAATCAAAGATGCCGACAGCCTGCAAAAAGTGATTGCTTCGCTGCAAAAACAAGGTTTTTCACCGGTGTTCGCGTTTTTTGCCGATTCCGACCAGAAAAACAGCGCGATAAATATCGTCAATCTTTATCAGGGCGGATTGAGCTTGCCGAACCGCGATTATTACACGAAAACCGACGAAAAATCGCAGACGACCCGCGAGCAATTTCTCGCGCACGTCACGAAAATGTTCACGCTTTTGGGCGATACGCCCGAAAAAGCAAAGGCGAATGCCGAGGGCGTTATGAAAATCGAAATGCGTTTCGCGCTCGCCTCGAAAACGCCCGTCGAACTGCGCGATCCGGTCGAAAATTATCACAAAATGAATTTGACCGAGCTTGGCGCCATCACGCCGAACTTTAAATGGGACGCTTTCGGCAAAGAATTGGGCGTTCCGGGTTTTGCGGAAATCAATATTGGGCAGCCCGAATTTTTTCGCGAATTTAATAAGATGACGACCGACGTTTCGCCCGCCGATTGGAAAACCTATCTGCGCTGGCGTGTTCTGACGCGCGTCGCGGGACGACTGGCGAAACCGTTTGACGACGAGAATTTTAATTTTTATACGGCGACGCTGCGCGGCACGAAGGAACAACAACCGCGCTGGCGCCGATGTTTGCGGGCGACGGACGGCAGTCTCGGCGAAGCTCTCGGACAAGAGTATGTCAAACGCGCCTTTACGCCCGAAGCCAAGCGAAAGATGAATGATTTGGTTGAAAATTTGTTTGTCGCGTATCGTGAACGCTTGTCGAAGCTCGATTGGATGGGCGAGGCGACGCGCAAGGAAGCACTTTACAAACTTTCGACGTTCCTTCGCAAAATCGGCTATCCCGACAAACTGCGCGGTTATCAGGGACTTTCCGTCAGCCGTAAATCTTACTTCGATAATGTTTCAAATGCGACGCAGTTTGAAATCGTCCGCGATTGGCAGGACATCGGCAAAGCGGTTGACAAAACGCGTTGGGGAATGACTCCGCCGACGATCAACGCTTATTACAATCCGAGTTTTAACGAGATTGTCTTTCCCGCCGGAATCTTGCAGCCGCCGTATTTCAACGTCGCAGCGGACGATGCGCTCAATTACGGCAACGCGGGCGGTATTATCGGTCACGAAGTCACGCACGGTTTTGACGACGAAGGCAGTCAGTATGATGCCGCCGGAAACCTGAAAATGTGGTGGACCGCCGATGACCGCGCAAGGTTCGACAAGAAAGCCGACTGCATCGTTAATCAATTCGACAACTACGAAGTATTGCCGGGTTTGAAGATGCAGGGCAAGCTGACGCTGGGCGAAAACATCGCCGATTTGGGCGGTTTGGTGATTGCCTACAACGCGTTCAAAAAATCAATGGAAGGCAAACCGCGTCCTGAGAAAATTGACGGATTCACGCCCGAACAACGCTTTTTTATCGGCTACGCGCTCGGCTGGATGACGAATCAGCGTCCCGAATCAATCCGCACGCAGGTCTTGGGCGACCCGCATGCGATTCCCGAATGGCGCGTCATCGGGCCGCTTTCGAATATGCCCGAATTCGCCGAAGCGTTTCAATGCAAGATGGGCGATAAAATGGTTAATCCGAAACCGTGTCAGATTTGGTAAATTCAAAGACGGGAACGCAAAGTCTGGAGCGCAGGCGCCCTCGCGTGCGCTCCAGACTTTAAAATTTATCAATGACGGTGATACCGATGCCGCGAAAACTGTTCATTTGCATGAGTTCCGTTAAAGATTCTTCGAGCGAAATGGTTTTGCCGATAAGTTTTTGCGGCGCGAGCTTGCCTGCCGCGATCATTTCAAGCATTTCCGCATATTTGTGGGCCTGCATTCCGTGACTGCCGAGGATTTCGAGCTCCCGGCTGATCACTAAATCCATCGGGATAACGGTTTTGTGATGCTCGGCTTCCATAATGCCGACTTGCATATGCCGCCCGCGTTTTCTTAAAGATGAGATTGAATTAAAACAGGTTTCGGGACTTCCGAGCGCGTCAATCGAAGCGTGGGCGCCGCCCTTAGTGATTTCTTTGACGGCTTCGATTGTGTTTGCCGAAGTTTTGGAATTAACGATTGCCGCCGCGCCGATTGATTCGGCAAAAGCAAGTTTTTCGTCGTCAATGTCAACTGCGACCACATTGGCGCCAAACGCGGCGGCAATCATAATTGCTGACAAACCAACGCCACCGCAGCCGTAAACGGCAACCCATTCCCCGCCCGAAACTCGGCCTTGCGCGGCGACGGCGCGAAACGAAGTGCTAAATCGGCAGCCTAAGCCGGAAGCCGTCACAAAATCAATCTCGTCGGGAAGTTTGACCAGATTTGTGTCGGCGTAATCAATCGCCGTAAATTCGGCAAACGCGCCCCAATCGGTAAAGCCGGGCTGAAACTGAAAATCGCAAACCTGCTGATTGCCCGCAACACATTGCGGACATTTTCCGCAGCCGCAAACAAACGGAAGAGTAACGCGTTCGCCTTTTTTCCAGTTTTTAACATCGCTTCCAATTTCTTCAATTATTCC
>JBDTZT010000178.1:0-6832 GCA_040005005.1 Actinomycetota bacterium | reverse complement strand
ATCATTATTGAAAAGAATCAGCAAAATCTTATCGTCCGGAAATTCCAGGCCGCGCAAACGCTTCGGGAAATTTTCCGCCGCGAGCGATTCGTCACTGATTACTAAAGTTTCCAAACCGGATTCCTTCAGGCGATTTTGCAAGATTTCCGCTTCCTTCGCTGATTCGACGCGGGCCATCGGTAAAGTTTTTCGAGCTTCAAAAATCGTTTGTAAACTTTCTCTTTCCAAACCGAGAAATTTGGCGAATTTTGTTGTCGTTTCGGCGTCAAGATTTTCTTCTTTCGGCAGATAAATCAAGTTAAAGCCATTTTCCCAAATTTCAAGCTTTCGTAAATTCGGCGCGATTTTTGCAGTTTGTTCGGCAGAAAGTTCAAGTTCCGCGCCGCAGTAAACACATTTCAGACGCGTCGGCGGATTTGTCCGCGAACATTTCACGCACGAAATCAGTTCTTCGGGTTTAAAGGCAATGTCTTCGGATTGAATCGGTAAATTTTTCAAAAAATCGTCGTCTTTGGCTGGTTGATTATCTTCTTGCATACTTTTAGGATGATACTTGAAATGTTATCATTTTATAAACAAATTGCTTGACCGATGCATAAGGCAAAGGGCAAACTATAAACGGCTTTTTTGTCTGCGGTTAGTGTCCGAAAAATCGAACGAAAAATTAGTTTAACAAAAATCTTTTGAAATAAAATCGATATTTTGCCGAAGCATTTATCATTTAAAACCAGTAAATTAGCATAGTATTAAATCATATTTTTAGGAAATTTCGTTTCACTTTTCATTCTTAACCGCCGATTAAACCAGCCTTAAATTTCAGTAAGGGGCTAAAAACAATGCAGTTTGACACGACGACAAGTTCATCTTGGCAGTTTGGACATCGTGGTCGCGTGGCTGTCTTTATAGACGGCAATAATCTTTTTCACGCGGCGCGTTTCCATAACATTGACATTGATTACAACAAATTATTACGATTGCTGTTAGGCGACGGTCGCCTTCTGCGCGCTTTTTTCTACACCGGCGTGGACGCCGGTGCAGAACGCCAGCAAGGTTTTTTGCTTTGGATGCGAAGAAACGGTTTCCGCGTCGTCCATAAAGAACTGAAAACTTTTTACGACGGCACCCGCAAGGCAAATCTTGATGTCGAAATCGCGGTTGATATGCTCAGCTTAGCCGGGCGTTACGATACGGCGGTTTTGGTTTCGGGCGATGAAGATTTTGTTTATGCGCTGAATGCCGTGGCTTACAAAGGCTGCCGCGTCGAAGTTGCGGGTTTTCGTTCGAACACCGCGCCGCGTCTGATTGATGTCGCTGATTTTTTTATTGATTTGGGCGATATTGCCGAACTCGTTCGCAAAGATGCTTCGCAAAACGGACAATACGAAATTCCGTCGTTTATTCCGCCCGAAGAAATGCCGCCGGAAATTTTATCGCGCCAGCCGCCTGATAGTTTTACACGCATCAATAATGAAATAAACTATCAACAGAGTTTTGAGGATGAAGAAGCCGAAGATTTGTCCGATTTGGTTCGCGTCAACGACGAAAGATGAAAGTTTTTACGATTGAAGAAGCCAATGAGTTATTACCCGTCGTTCGCCCGAAACTTCAGCAGATTCGCGAATATTATGCTTCGGTTGCGCTGCATCGGGAAGCGGCGCAAGCGGCGGCGGTTTCGGCCGAACTCGGCGGCGGCGGAATGAAAGGCGGTTCAAATTATGTCAGGGTGCTTTACGAGCTCGGCAAACACACGACCGAACTTCACGAACTCGGCGTTCAACTAAAAGATTACACACGCGGTTTGATAGATTTTCCTTGTCTGCGCGACGGGCGCGTCATTCTGCTTTGCTGGCAACTCGGCGAAGGCGAAGAAATCGAATGGTGGCACGAAGTCGAAGACGGATTTGGCGGTCGGCAGCCGCTCTGATTTTCAAAACTAAATCAAAGATTTTTGAAAAAAAATCTAAAACATTAACTTTTCCTTAACTTTACTATTGACTACTTAAAGTAGTTTCTGATAGTATGCCCTCAGTATCGTTCATTTCATTAGGTTTGTCTTGATCTCGCTGGATACCATTTCTAATTTACAAATCTTTTATATTTTATGAATTGTCCTGTTTGTAATCGAAATCTTGCGCCAACATTATCAATTTGCCCGAGTTGCGGAGCGATGATGAATGATTCGGTTCGCGAAGAACTCAAACCCAAAATTTCTTTTGCCCCGAATACCCCAAAATCGCTGAAAACTGAAATTAGTCAAAATTTGCTCTCGATTGAAAAATCCAATATGCCGATGCTGAATAAACCAAAACCGCAACTGCTGCCGAAACCGGAAATTCCCATTAAACCAAACACGACGGAAATTGCCGCGAAACCGACAAGTCCGACGCTGGTTGAGTTTCAAAACAAAAATGCAACGCTCCCCGATTGGCGTTTGCAATTGCAAAATGCGGTGCGAAAACGCGTCGAAAACATCGAAATCACCACCTCGGCAATCGAAGTAATGCCGAGGATGAGTCGTCTGCATTTGCCGACGAGCGGCGCCAATGCGTTGAAAGCGGAATATATCGAAGAAGCCGCGCCCGCCGCGAATTCCAATCCGAAACTGGCCAATGCTCTGCGCCGCATTGAAGAATCGCGCAAACGATTTTTGGCTGAAGAAATTTCGGAATCGGCGCCGAAAGTTGAATCTGCGGCGGGCAAAAATTATCCGTTTTACATCGCCACGAAAAATGCGGAAGTGATGCCGAAACCGCCGGAAATGAAAACTTCGGTTAATTTTTCGGCGACTCCGAAGATTGACGATTTGCCCGTGATCGAAAAGATCGAAAAGAAAGAGTACGACACAAATAAATTAAAACCTCTGCCGAATTCGGCGATAATTTCGACGAGTCTCGAAAAAGTTTCGGGCAATTTGCCGGAAATCGAAGGAGAAACAAAAGACGCGCCGTTTATCAAAATTACGCGGGTTAAATCCGACGAAGACGAAATTCTTGATTTGGAAGAAACTGAACTTGCCGAAGAAGCAGAAGAAATTGATGACATCGCACCGCTGGCAATGCGCTTTAATGCCGGTCTTTTCGATTTGATAATCGGCGCGTTTACTTCTTTGGTTTTGCTGGCGCCGTTTATGCTTTCGGGCGGAAAATGGCTGAGCCTCGCCGGCTTTCTGGCTTTTCTCGTAACTTGTGCGATCGTAATGTTTATTTATCTGACCACGACCATCGGAATGTTCGGAAAAACGCTCGGAATGAAAATCTTCTCGCTCGAGACCATTGATATAGAAGAAAACGATTACCCGACGTTTCATCAGGCGGCGGTCAGCTCATCGGTTTATCTTGTCTCGCTCGCGCTTGGCGGAATCGGATTTTTGCCCGCGCTTTTCAATGACGAAAAACGCACCGCGCCCGATTTGCTTTCGGGAACAATTGTCGTCAAAGAATACTAAAACAAGTCCCGAGTCCAGAGTCCAAAGTCCAAAGTCGTTCAAATGGCTTTGGACTTTGGACTTTAGACTCTAGACTATTAAATGTGAATGAAAAAACTCTCGAACAAATCTGCGCCGAACTCGTGTCTGTTTTAACCGGGCAAAAGTTTGGCAAAATTTTTACGCTTTCGCGTTTAACAATCGCCGTTGACTTTCGCTTGCCCGATTCGCAGTTTCTATTTATCAGCGTCGAATCTAGCGAACCGCGCACCTTTTTAATCAAACGCCGTCTGCGCGACCTCGAAAAACAATCCGGCAATCCGAATCAGTTTGTTCTTTTTCTGCGGAAACGTCTTTCCAATGCGGTGCTGCAATCTATCGAAAAATTTGCGAATGAACGCATTTTGAAATTTGAATTTTCGATCCAAACCGAACTTGGACAAGCGGAAAAATATTCGCTTGTTATTCAACTCACAGGACGCTCGGCAAATCTTTTTCTGCTCGATAAAAACGGCTTTATTCTCGACAAAATGCGCGAAACTTTCGGCGCGGGACAGGAAATCGGCGGCACCTATTCCGCGCCATTTCGGGAAAAGTCAGAACCGCCTGCATTAGCGGGCGGATTTTCCAAAAATGAGATTTTCCCGCAAGGCGATTTTCAAACGCTTTCCGAAGCCCTGGATAATTTTCATATTGAGAAAGAAGCGGAAAAACTTTTTCAAAATCGTGCCAAAGTTGCCGCAAGCAAATTAAATAAGGAAATCTCAAAGCGTGAAAAGCTCGTCAAAAAACTAAATCAAGACCTTGAAAATCACGGCGATGCCGAAAAATGGAAACGCTTCGGCGATTTGATTTTGGCAAATCTCGCAGATGCCGTGCGCATTGACAACAAGGTTTTGGTGGTTGATTATTTTGACGAAAATACACCGACGATCGAGCTTGAAACGGACGAAAACGATTCGTTAACGCACGCGGCGGAAAAGTTTTTTCGGCGTTACACAAAGGCGCGCAACGCCAAGGAAGAAGTTTCCAAGCGGTTGGCGATTTTAGATTCTGAAATTTTAAATCTGAAACTGAAACGTGAACGTCTGAACGAAGCTATCGAAGAACAGGACGACGAATATTTGACCGAAGTTTTGGGCGTCAAGATCGAGAAACTTCCTGTCAAACAACGCGATAAAAAGACGGATGGATTTTCGGGTGCACGACGTTTTATTTCGAGCGATGATTTTGAAATTCTGGTCGGAAAAGCCTCGAAAGACAACGATTTTTTAACATTTCGCGTCGCTAAATCGCGGGATTTATGGCTTCACGCGGCGGATTATCCGGGTTCGCACGTGATCATCAAAAATCCGAACCGCCAGGAAATTCCCCAAAATACTCTGCTCGAAGCGGCGCAGATGGCCGCGTTTTACAGCACGGCACGCGAGCAAACGAAGGTCGCCGTTCACTACACTCAGAAAAAATTTGTCAATAAACCAAAGGGCGCGGCTTTCGGTTTGGTGAGTTTATCGGGTTTTAAGACGATTTTGGTTGAACCGAAAATAGTTGGAGAAGTGAAAAGTGAAAAGTGAAAACTTAATTCTCGATTCTTACTTCTCACCTGATAAATTATTCATTGACCAATTTTTCGACCGTTTCCTTCATTTTGTTGATTTGCGACGGGCTTCCGCCGGGGAAGACACCGTTTAATCTGCCTTCGCGGTCAATGATTATGCTTTGCGGAATTCCCTCCAGTTTACTGAGTTTGACAAATTCAAACATCAATTTGCTGTCCGCCCAGCCAAGCTGATAATTCAACTTTTGCTTGGCGGCAAACGCATCAATGTCATCTTTTGTTTCGTTGTCGTCGGAGTCTAAGCCGATAATTTCAAAACCTTTATCTTTGTATTTTTCCTGCATTTCAATAAAATGCGGCATTTCGCCGATACAGGGGCTGCACCAGGTCGCCCACAGATCAACCAAAACGACCTTGCCTTTTTTGTCTTGTAATTTAAAAGTGGTGCCGTCGAGTAATTTGATGTCCGCTTGCATAATTGCCGAAGGCGCGGGCGGATAATTTATCTTTTTCTTATCAGGCGGCGCATCGGTCGTGTTTGACGGAGCAGTCGGATTATCATTAACCGTCGCGGTCTGTGTTTTTGTGCAAGAGGTCAGAGCCGAAAATGCAAAACTTAAAACAATAAATAAAATTATATTTGTAAATAAAACTTTCATAAAAAACTATCTTCAAACGCAATATTTTTACGTTTTAACCGGATAAAGACTTAGATTATTTATCTAATTTTCACTGTAATTTATTCCCGTCAGGCAATGTCCTGCATTCTGAGAACGATCAGCGCGGCAAATACCAGTATAAAAAACATTAGCATTAAAACCAATTGATTTAAAATCTCGTTCATCCAGGGGTGAAAAAAATCAACAAATCCGCTTAAATCTTTTGGAATTTCCTTGGCCGGATCAATCGTCGGAACAGCCTTGAGTTCGGGCGGTTTCGGTTTGACGGGTTTGCTCGAAAGTTGTCCGGTTTGATATTTCCCCATATCATCCTGATAATCGTCCATCTTATCCTTATACCGATCCATATCTTTTTTCGCGTCGTCCCGATAATCGGAGATGTCTTTTTTGGCTTTTTCGATAATTTGTTTGTTATCGTATTCGACCTTTTTATAAAGACCGCACGCGCCTTCTTTTGAACAATCTTTATTGTCGATGTCTTTATCGCCGTCCTCGCGCAAGACCTTTAATCCCGAAAACTCTTTCATCGTGTCGAACGCCCAGGTGGCGGGCATAAGCAGTCCCGCGACTTTATTCAAACCGCTCGGCACACCGACTAATCCCGAAAAAAGAATCTGCGGAATTAATATTAATGGAACCAGACTCGTCGCCATCTCGGAAGTCTTTACAAGTGCCGAAATCAGCAGTCCGAGCGCAATGCCGACGCCCGCCGTCAAAAGCATCGCCCAAAACTGCGGAATGCCCAAAAGATCGCCCGGCATCGGCATGATACCTACTAAATCGAGGAATTTGAGCGGCACGAACAGAAACAGACATTGCAGGCCGACGATAAATCCGAGCACAAAAAGTTTGCTCATGACATACGGCAGGAGTCCGAGATTGACCATTCGTTCGCGGTTGTAAACCGGACGCTCGCGAATAATTTCACGCGCCGACACGGACGTTCCAAACCAAACCGCGACGAGCGAAAGTACAAAATAAGCAAAATCACGCGGCTGGTCGTCGCCCATCACGAGAAATACTAAAAAAGCAATAATCGGCGATTGGACAAACAAAATGAACAGATTGAGCTTGTCGCGGAAAAGCACTTCCCAATAGCGGCGCGAAAGCGTCAAAAATTGACGGATCGAACCAAAAATGCCGAGACTGCGTTTTTTCTGCACACCCGAT
>JBDTZT010000177.1:0-6875 GCA_040005005.1 Actinomycetota bacterium | reverse complement strand
AATCCGCCAGCCGAGCAATAAAACCAAAACAAGTGGCACGGAAATGACCGAAACACCTCGTCCGATGAGCAGCGGCGGAATGAAATAAAAGAGCAGAGCAAGCAACACCCAGGCGATTCCGAGAGCTTGCACGAGCCGCAGCATCAATTCGCGCCGGTTACCCATTACGGTAAAATCGTAGAGGTCGTAAAAATAAAGAATCAATATGCAGACGACGGTTGCCAGTGTGATTTTCAGCCAGCCGTTATTTTCGTTTAGCTGATAGCGCGAACCTTCAATTCCCAAACGCAGATACAACGCCAGAGCGATGCCGCCGTAAATTATCGCGGCATCGGCAAGTAGCAGTCCAATCGTTCGGAGGCTGAATTTGTTTGCATTCATCGGTTGAAAATCACTTGGTAGTCGGCAGCGGCAGTTGGCAGTAAAATATTTGAAATATAACAAACTGACTGGCGGCTGCCTACTTTTGCTTATAATATCCGTAGTTATAATGGCTTTCGTCCAAAATATCTTCCGATTGGTTCAGCACGACGCCCATCATCCGGTCTCGCGGAAGAGCTTCGAGAATGCGGTCCACCGCGCTGTAATTTGTTTTCCCTGCGCGCACGACAAGCAGTGCGCCATCGGCGTGGTTTATCAAAACGGTCGCATCGGTAAAGATTCCGAGCGGCGGCGCGTCAATAATCACGAAATCGAACATTTCCCGCGCCTGCCGCAGAATTTCCTTAAATTTCGGTCCTGAAATAAGTTCCGCGACATCGGTGCGCGCTTCGCCGCCGGGCAGCAAATGAAGTCCCGCCGGTTCTAATTTAATAATTGAATCCGTCAAATTCGCCTTTCCTGCCAAAATATCCGAAAGACCTTTGTCGGTTTCGATACCGAGATAGTCAGTCAACGAGGGCATCCGCAAATCGCTGTCAATAATCAAACATTTGACGCCGTCGGTCTGCGCCAGAAGCCACGAAAGATTAAGTGCGGTAATCGTTTTGCCTTCGCTCGGATTGATGCTCGCGACGACGATTGACTGCAATTTTTGACGTTGGCTTTTATGCAAAATTTGGGTGCGCAGGTTGCGGTATTCTTCGCAATAGTTTGAATGCGGCTGAGTTATCGCCACCAGACGAGGTTCGACGCGCTCCGCTTCGACGTTCCACACGGTAAATTCCGGCAGACGTTTTTCGACGAAGCGCGTCGCTCCCATAGCGTTCAATGTTGCCCCGGCAGTAATTTCAGATAAAGAGTCAGGGAGTGCCATCCCGACTTTAAGCTCTGACTGCCCATTGAACGCCAAACTCGGTGTTCCGATTTTAAAACTTTCGTCCGCAAACATTTCGGGCGGCGTATTAATGCGTTTTCCGGTGCGCTCGAAAGGAATAACTGTTCCCTTCGCGGTTTCCGCCGTTTCGCTCGTTTGTTCGGTTTGCTTTTTTTTTAATGCTCTAAGAATACTCATAAAATGCTCCGCATTTTTAGTCTTTAGTCTCAAGTCTCAAGCCTCAAGTAAGATTAAACGCTCAACTTGGGACTTAGGACTTGAAACTTGGGACTTAATAAAATCCGCCGATCTCTTCGATTTCCAGATTGATGTCGTCTTCCATATCACCAAACTTTGAATTACTGTTTGAACTGCTGTTTGTTTGCGGCTTTTCGGTTTTGAACATCGGTTTTGGTTTTTCGGTTCGCGCTTGATTGTTCCACAATTCTTCCCGCGCTTCGGCAGTTAAAATCCGCGCCGTGGCGACATTTTCGACCGCTTTTTCGTTGGTTAATAATGCATCTTTGCGCGGCAGCAGATCGAGATTGTCGGCGACTTCTTCGATAATTCGGCGACCGATGATCTGTTCGCCCGCCGCGTAAGCTGCGAGCATCGAGTTGTCGCAAAGATTATTGATCTGGCGCGGAATTCCTTCGGAACATTGAAAAATAAAATCAATCGCGCCCGGCGTAAAAATATTCGGCTGGTCTGAACCGCCGATCAGGAGGCGTTCGGTAATATAGCGTTCGATTTCTTCGACATTCGGAAGCGCGTGCATTTTGCAGCGCAGCGCAACGCGTTGTTTAAGTTGACGCAAGCTCGGCTGATTGAGTTTTTCGCGGAGTTCGGGTTGTCCGGTCAAGACAATTTGCAGATGTTTCGCGTTGTCCGATTCAAAATTCATCAAAAGGCGAATCTCTTCGAGAACGTAATCGGAAAGTTCGTGCGCTTCGTCAATGATTAAAACCGTGCGAAGTCCACGCCGGTGACGTTCTTCCAAAACTTTGCCCATCACTTGCAAGAGTTCCGCTTTGTTCGTCCAATCCTTGATGCCCAGCATGTGCGTGACTTGATGATAAAACTCGTCAATCGAAAGACGCGGATTAAAAACATACGCCGCCAACACGCTCGAATCAAGCCGCCGCAAAATCCATCTCAGCGCGGTCGTTTTTCCCGTTCCGACTTCGCCTGTCAAAACAATCAAGCCTTTGGCGTTCTCGAGTCCGTAATACAAACTCGCCAAAACCTCGTTGTAGCTCGGCGTAAACACGATAAAACGCGGGTCGGGCGTTAAAGTGAACGGTGTATCTTCTAATCCGAAAAATTCTTTATACATTTTCTTTTCCTCATAATAATTCAAGATTCAAAATGTTTGTTTTGAATCTTGAATCCTGAATCAATCATGAAACCATTCGTTCAAAAATTTTTGTGGCCTGTAAAAGCATCGCAATCAGCGGAATCGCGCCGACGGCGGCAATAATTCCCGCCATCACGCGAAGCCAATGCGAACGCTTGAGCCAAAGCCTTTCGTCGTGCGAAAGCAGCGGCGGAACGGACGCGAGAACGGGCAAGCCTGTGTAATGCTTCGCATCTTCGATGTTTTGAATCTTGAAAACACGCGGCAGTTCAAAAATCGCCGCCAGCAGTAACCCGATTGCCAAACCGATGCCGGCACCCAGGGCGGTCAGCAGAAAACGCTTCGGCGCAACGGGCGATTCGGGCAAATTTGCCGGGTCTTGAACGCGAATCGTTTCGCCTTGCGCGTTGCTTTCGCGGTTGACTTGCAGCGATGCGTCATTAATTTTTTTGGAAAGGTCGTCGTATTTTTGCTTCGCCGATTGATATTGCGCGTTGATGCCTTCGAGCGCGACCTTGACATTCGGAATCGTATTGATTTTCGATTCCAAAACGGAAATTTGTCCCGCATTTTGTTGGACTTCCTGATCTTTGTATTGAAGCTGCTGCTCGATCTGTCCGATCTGACTTTGAATCCGCTGATTTTCAAGCTCGAGATTTTTCTTCTGCAATTCGGCTTTGCGGCTGCTTGATTGACTCGCTACTTGAACTCGTTTATCGGTATTTTTTCGCAAATCTGCGATTTCTTCATTAACCCGGGCGATCTCATCTTTTTTAGAAAGAACATCAGGATGTTTTTCCTTAAAAACCTTTAAAAGTTTGTCAAGCTGGGCGGAAAGTTCGGCGCGTTTATTAACGAGCTGCGCGTAAGCCGGCGTGTCTTCGATTTGCGAAGCCTGCTGCGCCGCATCCTGTGTTTCTTTTTCGCCGTATTCGTCATAAACCCGCATTTGCCGGTTATTTGAAGCAATCTGGTCATTAAGCCGACCTTTTTCCATGGCTAATGTTTCTTTTTCTTTAACGATACTTTCTTCGCGTTTTCGCAAACCGTCGAGCTGGGCAATCAAACCCTGCGATGATTCGGGCAGCGTGTCAACATTTTGCATCATCACGTTGAGCCGCTCTTTTTCCTTCGTATCAAGCTCGTTTTTCGCCGTGTTAAGCTCGTTTTGAAGAAAATCACGCGTCGTTTCCGCGCTTTGTGTTGAAGCTAAAACCTGGGCGTTGACATATTTGGCGGCGAGTTCCGAGGTCACGTTGCGCGTCGCCTGCGGGTCGCGGTCGCGGTAACTGATGCGAAATGCCGCAAGTTTTTCGGTATCGGTTTTTTCGGCTGCGACGACAATATTTTTTCTCATTTTATCAATGATGAGTGCCATATCCATTCCCGAATTTCTTTCCGATTTGAAAAGGTCGTATTTCGTTACCATCGGCTCAAGCGACGAACGCGACGCCACTTCCTGATTAATCGTTTGCAGACGCTGCGACAAATCTTCGTCGGAAAGCGTCGGCACGAGTTTCTCGGAAATAGTCGGCGGTTTAATGGTCAGAAGCGTGGTTGATTCATAAACACTCGGCAATTTATAAACGACATAACCGATTGCCGCCGTCATCGTAATCACCGGCAGCAAAATAAACCATTTTCGCCGTTTCACCATTTTGATAAATTCGCCTGCCGTTCTTTGTCTGAATTCAACACTCATTTTTCTTTTCCCTTTAAATTAGCCATTCGCTTTTTCCGCCATTTTCTCAATTCCGCCGTTCGCATATTTTTCGCTTCGTTTCATCAGCCGGCGTAATCCGATCGCCAATACAATCAAGCCGATTCCGAAAATCAACAAACTAAGCGATTCGGGCATAAAACCTAAAAGCAGAATCCGGTTGGTCACATCAAATAAAAAAAACATTTTCAATCTCCGTCAAGTTTGATTCTTACAGATTTGCCAGCAAACTTTTTGCGTCCTGCGCTTCTTTTTGACTTAAACTCTGCTCGTTTGCGAGCGACGTTTCGACTTCCTTGCGCGCCGAAAGTTTGTCGCCCGCAGAAGCCAGCGCCGTTCCCAAACGCAGACGATACGCCGAATTCGGGCGTCCGCCAGTTCGTTTCGCCTCTGCTTCGTCGAGCGCAACCGCTTTTTTGAGCTGCTCGACCGCCGGCGAATACAAACCTTTTTTGAAATAAACCCAGCCGAGTGTGTCGTAATAGCCGGCGACATTTAAATTTTTGTTGACCGTTTTCTGTGCGAGCTGCAATGCTTCGTCCAGATTTCCCTGTCCGCCGTCGGCAATCAGCCACGCCAGATTATTTGCCGCAATCGGCGTTTCAGGTATGATTTCGAGTGCCCGGCGATAATTTTTCTCAGCTTCAGGCGCGTTACTGCGCGCTTCTTCGAGCATTCCGATCAAGGTGTAAACGGTCGCCGAAGGTTTCTTTTCAACCGCTTTTTGGTATTGTTCGATTGCCGAATCCGTTTGATTTTTGGCAATCAAAAGCGAAGCGTAAGCCGAATAAGCGGGCAGATAATTTTCGTCCGCTTCCATTGCCTTTTTCAGTTCGGCTTCGGCTGAGTCGGCATTTTTTTCAGCGATAAAAACATCCGATTGCAAATAATGCAAAGCCGCTGAAATATCGTTTCGGTCGGCATTTTTCTGCAATGCTTGATCAATTTTCGCGTGTGCCGACGCAAATTGTTTCTGACGATTCAAAACACTGATGGCACCGCTCAAAGCATCGAAATTTTTATCGTCGCCGGTCAAAGCATTTTCATAAAATTTTAAGGCTTCCGTGTAATTTTTTTCGGCGATGAAAACCTTCGCCAGATTAACTATTGCGCCCGCCGATTTCGGCGAATTTTTCAAAACTTCCTGCAAATCGGCTTTTGATTCCGCCAGTTTTCCGAGCTGCAGATTTGCCAAACCACGCGCCGACAGCGCACGAACCCGAAGTTCATTGATTTCCTGCGTCATCGTCGCCGCATCGGGAACAGTTCCTTTAGCGGTTTCATAAAGTTCGTTCGAGAGCCGAAATGCACTTTCCGCGTCGTTGTCCGCAAATGCGGCTTGAATCTTCAAAAGTTTGGTTTTTAAATAATTCGGATGATATTTATCCAAATCGCCGATAAATGCGCGAGCCTCGTCGGGTTGTCCGAGCGCGAGCCGCGCTTCGGTCATAAAGAAAAGCGCGTCGCGCATGCTCGGCAGTTTTTTCAAGATTTCTTCCAAATCTTTGACCGCCTCTTCCGCCTTATTGTCCTGCAAATTGAGCCGTGCACGAAGCAGTAAGGCTGGCGCGTCTTTGTCGTTAATCTTCAAAAGTGCTTCGATTTGTTCGCTGACTTTGGCTGTTTCTTTGCGGTCGAGATAAATTTCGCCGAGCCGATAACGGGCGCGGACATATTCCGGCTTTTCCGCCAAAATTTCGTTAAAAATTCTGACCGCATCGCCCGCGCGTCCGGTTTGCGCGTAAAAATTCGCTAACGCAATACGGCTTTCGAGACTGTTTTCCTGAATTTGAACTAAATCTTGATAGGCGAGTTCGGCTTTGTCGAATTGTTTTTGCGCGACGTAATATTCGGCAATCGCTTCCCGCGCTTCGAGATTTTTCGGTTCGACTGCCGTGGCTTTCTTAAATTGCGCTTCGGCTTCTGCGGAGCGGTCGGCAAAACCCAAAAATCTACCATATTCGACGTAGCCGAGCGAGACGTTCGGATTAACCGAAATTCCTTTGTTTATCGCAGCTTCGGCTTCGTTGGCCTTCTCCTGCTTCATAAAATACCGCGCTAAACTGATGTAAGATTCGGTGCGGTTCGGATTAAGCGCGATTGCCTGATCAAGAACGCCCAAAACTTCTTTTTCGGATTTGCCCTGCGTCGCCAAAAGCGAGGCTTTTAAGATATAACCTTCGATAAATCCGGCGTCTTTCGCAAAAATTTCCCCTAAAATCTTTTCGGTTTCGGCGATCATCGGCGGCTGCACGAGCAGAAAGTAATTGCCGAGTTTCGTTTTCGCGTCCAGATTGTCGGGCGCGAGTTCGGCAGTTTTCCGCAGTTCTTCAATGGTTTCGTTAAATTGTCCGAGATTTTCAAAAGCGCGCGCCAAGCCCCAGTGCGCCTGAGCCGAATCTTTATCAATATCGGCGGCGGCGCGAAATTCCATGACGGCTTCCTGAAATTTGCGTTTCTGCAAATATTCTTCGCCGCGAGCAAGATGTTTTTGTTGGGATTGGCTGCTACAGGAGAAATTGAAAAAAACACCGCCGCCGACA
>JBDTZT010000176.1:0-6890 GCA_040005005.1 Actinomycetota bacterium | reverse complement strand
ATTTTTGCGGGAACCGGATTGGTTGTCACTTTTGAAGCCAACAGCCCGGGCGAACCGACTGTCGGAATACTTTCGGCGCAGGAAGGAAAATTTGAAAACGGAAAATGGATTGGCGGCCGATGGCTCAACGGCGACCAGACGCATCAGGGCAGACATCTGCGGATTCCGCCGGAAAAATTCGGTATCCAGCGGATAAAACTTTACCGTTATCGTTGAGATTTGTTGTGAATATTCGGTTACGACCATTCTCTCAAACCTCATTGCCGTGTAATTAATTTTTTGTTTTCAGAATTTTGGTAAATATATATGAATATAACCCGAACATTTTATGTTTTCAGACTGTTTGTTTTAATGTTGTTAATTTCTCTGACGAGTTTTGGACAAGCGCCGACTTCCAATGCCGACCAATGGGTGGATTACGCTTCGGGTGATTTTGACATACTGCCGAACATCACTTATTCGACAGCGAATAATACGGAGTTAAAACTTGATTTATATCTTCCGAAAAACCGCGCTGCGCCGGTGCCGACTCTGTTGCTTTTTCACGGCGGCGGTTGGGTTGACGGGCAGAAAGAGCGAAATGTTTTCCAACTCCTTCCGTATCTGGCACTTGGTTGGGCGGTCATCAATGTCGAATATCGGGTGGCGCGAAATTCTCCGGCACCGGCGGCAGTTGAAGACTGTCGCTGCGCCCTTCGCTGGGTCTATTACCACGCTAAGGAATATACCTTCGATACTTCAAAAATCGTTTTAACGGGCGGTTCAGCCGGCGGGCATTTGGCGTTGATGACGGGAATGTTGCCTGACAAATCCGATTTCGACCGTCAATGTCCGACCGACAACAGCACTCGCTGGAAAGACGGAACCGAGCCGCAGTTAAAAGTCGCCGCCATTGTCAATTGGTATGGAATTACCGATGTCGCGGAACTGATTGACGGTGTGAATGCGAAGCATTACGCAATGGAATGGTTTGGCAGTATGAACAATCGGGCGGAACTTGCGCGGCAAGTTTCGCCGATCAATTACGTTCGCGCCGGACTGCCGCCGATCATCACTATTCACGGCGACCAGGATGATATTGCACCATACAGTCAAGCCGTGCGGTTACACGCCGCGCTCGATAAAGCTAATGTGCCGAATCAACTCGTGACGATCCGCGGTGCTCAACATGGCGGTTTTAATCGCCAGGCACTTGTTGACAGCTTTACCGCGATCAGGGCATTTTTGCGGAAAAATAATATATTGAAGGCGGAGTAAAGTAGGGTAGAACATAACGGCGGTCATACACCCGCGCCGGATTAGGAAATATTTTTGATATTCGCAAGCCGTTATATTAAAGCGAAGCAGTAGAATATGAAACCTAAACATAAACAAATTAAAAGCGGAAATGTCGCATTTTTCGCGGTTGTCATATTGCTTCTGATCACAACGACCATCAAAGCCGAAGACGGTTATCGGTTGTGGCTGCGGTATGATGCGCTGTCCGAAGCATCGGCAAACGTGTATCGCGTGCAAATAAAGTCTCTTGTCATAAAGAAAAGTTTCGAAACTTTCGCTGCCCAGAGCGAGTTTGAAACCGGTTTGAATGGATTGCTCGGCGGAAAAATTCCGGTCAACGAAACTCTCGTCGCAGATGGAGCCCTAGTTATCGGAACGCCGAAAAACTCACCATTTATCGCTTCATTAAAATTAGATAAGCAACTCGCGGCGCTCGGAAATGAGGGATTTGTCATTCGCACGATGAAGTTTAAAAATGTAAACGCTACCGTAATTGCTTCAAATGGTGAAATTGGTGCGCTTTACGGTGCGTTTCATTTTTTGCGATTGATTCAAACATTGCAGCCGATTAACGCGCTAAACATCAGCGAAAAACCGCGCCTTCAAATTCGGATGCTCGACCATTGGGACAATCTGAATCGAAGCGTCGAGCGCGGCTACGCGGGAAAATCTCTGTGGGATTGGGAGGCGTTGCCTGATAAAATTGATCCGCGTTACAAAGATTATGCCCGCGCCAATGCTTCAATCGGAATCAACGGTTCGGCGCTCAATAACGTCAATGCCGACGCAAAAATTTTAACGGCTGAGTATCTGAAAAAAGTCGCCGCGATTGCCGATGTTTTTCGTCCCTACGGAATAAAAGTTTATCTCTCAGCGCGATTTTCCGCGCCGATGGAACTTGGCGGATTGCTAACCGCCGACCCGTTTGACGAAGGCGTCAAAGATTGGTGGAAAAAGAAAGCGGACGAGATTTACAAAGTTATTCCCGATTTCGGGGGATTTCTGGTCAAAGCCAACAGCGAAGGGCAGCCCGGACCACAGACGTATAATCGCACCCACGTTGACGGTGCAAATATGTTGGCGGCGGCACTTGCCTCGCATAACGGAGTCGTGATTTGGCGGGCTTTTGTTTATGATATGAAGCCCGGCTACGACCGCGCCGGGGCGGCTTATGAAAATCTGCAACCGCTTGACGGGAAGTTTGCGCCAAACGTGTTATTACAAGTAAAAAACGGTCCGATAGATTTTCAGCCGCGCGAACCGTTTCACCCGCTTTTTGGCGCGATGCCGAAAACGCAGATGATGCCCGAATTTCAAATTACCCAAGAATATCTCGGGTTTTCAAATCATCTGGTTTTCCTCGCCCAAATGTGGCGCGAAGTTTTTGACGCTGATACTTATGCCCGAGGCAAAGGCTCGACGGTTGCCAGAGTCACGGACGGAAGTTTATTTGGTCAGCGCCTGACGGGAATTGCCGGAGTTGCCAATGCCGGAACGGATCGAAACTGGACGGGACACGATATTTTGCAGGCTAATTGGTATGCGTTCGGACGGCTCGCCTGGAACCCGGATATTTCGTCGCCACAAATCGCCGATGAATGGATCAAGATGACATTGACAAGCGAGCCGAAAGCGGTCGCCGTTATCAAAAACATACTGCTTGAATCGCACCAAGAACTTGTAAATTATATGACTCCGCTCGGACTTCATCATCAGATGTGGGGCGGACATCATTACGGACCCGCGCCCTGGTGGAATACTTACAGCCGCGATGACTGGAATCCGGCTTATTATAACAAAGCCTCCGAAGGCGGCATCGGTTTTGACCGCACGAAAACGGGCAGCAACACCGTCAGCCAATATTTTCCGCCAGTGAGAAATGAGTTTTCAAACTTAAAAACAATTCCCGAAAAATATTTGCTCTGGTTTCAGCATGTTCCGTGGAATTACAAAATGAAATCCGGCAGAATTTTGTGGGATGAAATGGCTTTGAAATATCAAAGCGGAGTAGATTGGGCAAGGAAAGCGCGCAAGGATTGGGACAGCCTAAAAGGCGTCATTGACTCGCAACGTCATTTGGCAATCGCCAAAAAACTGGCGATTCAGGAGCGCGACGCAATTTGGTGGAAAGATGCCAGTTTGGCTTACTTTCAAACTTTTTCAAAACTCCCTTTGCCGGGCTGTGTAGAAAAACCGCAGAGAACGCTCGAAGAATATAAAACGATAGATTTGCTTGATAATATAGCCAGAGGTCTCGGCACTTTTGATGAAGATCACAAATAGTTTGCAATTGTTTAGGACTTTGGTTTTTGGTCTTTGGTTTTTGAAAGAAATCGCCAATTGGCGATGAAGTTCACATACAATAGTTTGCAATTATTAAGATGAAAATCACAGACATCAGAGCGACAACCGTGACAGTTCCGCTCAAGGCACCACTTCGACACGCGGCGGTGCGCATTGGGGCAGATTTGTTCGCACTAAAGGAGAAAGCAATTATGAAAACAAACGGAACAGGAAAGAATAATAACGAGAACGCCCGCTTAACCGAAAGGGCGGAACTTCACCGACAAGTCGAAGATGTGGTCACAACTACGCCTGTTATTGACATCCACACACACCTGTTTTCGACTGAATTTGGTGAGATGAATCTGTCCGGCATTGACGAACTGCTGACCTACCATTATTTGGTTGCCGAGACTTTCCGCTCGACCGAAATTTCACCGGAAGTTTTTTGGCAATTAAATAAAACTCAACAAGCCGATCTCGTTTGGCAAACACTGTTTGTTGACAATTCTCCGCTTTCCGAAGCAACCCGCGGAGTGATCACAATTCTCAGTGCATTCGGGCTTGATCCAAATGCCCAGGATCTTTGGGAAATCCGCGAGTTTTTTCAAACGCGGGATGTTTCAAGCCATTTCGATGACGTACTTGAAAAGGCTTGCGTCAGCGATGTGGTGATGACAAACGACCCGTTTGACCCGCAGGAAATTGAAGTTTGGCGAAAGGATAAGACGGTTGATATTCGTTTCCACGCCGCGCTCCGGATGGATCGGCTTCTGAACAATTGGAAAAATACGGCGGAAAAACTCGCCGGTTTCGGTTATCGCGCCGATGTCAATATGGGTGGCAAAACCGTCCGGGAAGTCCGCCGTTTTCTCGATGAATGGGTTGAAATAATGAATCCGCTTTATATGGCGGTTTCTCTGCCCGATGATTTTGAATTTCCGACCGGCGACGTGCGAAACAGAATTATTAACGAAGTTGTGCTGCCGACTGCCCGCGAACACGATTTGCCGTTTGCCTTGATGATCGGAGTTCGCCGCAATGTCAATCCGGCATTGCGGGCGGCGGGCGATGGCTTGGGACGCGCCGATGTCGGAGCAGTCGAGCGAATTTGCGTCGAAAATCCCGACGTGCGTTTTCTGGCGACTTTTCTTTCGCGTGAAAATCAGCACGAATTATGCGTTTCCGCCCGAAAATTCAGCAATTTGATGCCGTTCGGTTGCTGGTGGTTTTTGAATAATCCCTCGATTGTTTCGGAAATCACGCGGGAGCGCCTTGAACTTCTCGGGACGAGTTTTATTCCGCAGCATTCGGATGCCCGCGTGCTTGAACAGTTAATCTACAAATGGCTGCATTCGCGCCGCGTCATCGCCGATGTATTGTTTGACTCTTACGAGCAGCTTTTGTCTTCGGGACGCGCCGTCACGCGCCGCGAAATCGAACGCGATGTCGCGCGAATGTTTTCCGGCAATTTTCGCGAATGGGTCGGTTTGCCTTTGTTAGAAAAAGATGCGATGAAAGATTATCGGTTCGAGGATGTTGATGCCGCTCAGATTTTCTGACAATTAATTGATAAGGCAAATTAAAATTAGAGCAGATTTGAGTCAAAGTCAGTAGCGTCGGCGTGAGCAAATGCATAATAACTTGAATGACGAGAACGCATCGGCTCACGCCGACGCTACTGACTTTTTTTACCGCCTAAGTGATAGGAGAAGAATATGAAACGCTTTCATTTTGTGACATCTTTGACGCTGATTTTTGTTATTTTTCTATCCTTCTCCTCGCCGTTATCAACGAGCGACGCGCAAACGTCTTCATTCCCCTACAAAAATCCGAATCTGCCGATTGACCGGCGCGTTGACGACCTCGTTTCGCGGATGACTTTAGAGGAAAAGATTTCGCAGATGCAGAACGCCGCCGCCGCAATTCCGCGACTTGATGTTCCCGAATACGAATGGTGGAATGAAGGATTGCACGGCGTTGCACGCGCCGGAATTGCGACGGTTTTTCCGCAGGCAATCGGGCTCGCGGCGACTTTCAACGACAAAATGGTCTGGCAGGTAGCGGACGCGGTTTCGACCGAAGCCCGTGCCAAGCATAACGAATTTATCAGGCGCGGCGAGTTCGGGCGTTACAAAGGTTTGACTTTCTGGAGTCCGAATATCAACATTTTCCGCGACCCGCGTTGGGGACGCGGGCAGGAAACCTGGGGCGAAGACCCGTTTTTGACCGGAACACTCGCCACGTCTTTTGTCAAAGGTTTGCAGGGCAATGACCGGAAATATCTGAAAGTCGTTTCGACCGTCAAACATTTTGCGGTTCACAGCGGACCCGAACCCGAACGACATACTTTTAATGCCGTCGCCGACGAGAGAGATTTGCGCGAGACCTATCTTCCCGCGTTTCGACAGACGATTCTCGAAGGCAATGCGGCGGGCGTGATGTGCGCTTATAACAGCACGAACGGCGAACCGGCTTGTGCCAATTCCAGATTGATGCAGGAAATTTTGCGCGGCGAATGGGGATTTAACGGTCACGTCGTTTCGGATTGTGCCGCTATCGAAGACATTTGGAAAGGTCATAAATTCGTCAAAAACGAGGCGGAAGCATCGGCGATCGCCGTTAAAAAAGGAACGGATTTAACTTGCGGAAAAGAGTATAAATCTTTAAATGAAGCCGTTAAAACCGGCTTCATAAGTGAGCAGGAAATTGACACGGCAGTAAAACATTTGATGAAGATTCGATTTCGTCTCGGAATGTTCGACCCGCCGGAAATGGTCAAATACGCGCAGATTCCGTTTTCTGAAAATGATTCGCCCGCGCATCATCAATTGTCCCTCAAAGCGGCGCGAGAATCGCTCGTACTTTTGAAAAACGATCGTCAAACGCTGCCGCTCAAAAAAGATTTGAAAACAATCGCGGTCATCGGTCCGAACGCTGACGACCCTGATGTTCTGCTTGGAAATTATAACGGTCAGCCTTCAAAATCCTTCACGCCGCTCGATGGAATCAAAAACAAAGTTTCTCCAAACACAAAAGTTTTGTATTCACAGGGAATATATCCGACCGGAGTTATTTTTGAGTCGGTCGCGGCGGATTCGTTGTCAAACGGAAACGTCAAAGGCTTGAAGGCGGAATATTTCAACAACCGCGAGCTCAAAGGCGAACCCGCGCTGGTCAGAAATGACGAACAAGTAAATTTCAACTGGGGTTCGACGAGTCCCGCCAAAGAAGTCAACGAAGATAATTTTTCCGTTCGCTGGACGGGCAAAATAACCGCGCCCGAATCGGGCAAATACCAATTCGGCTGGCGGAGCAACGGCGGCGTG
>JBDTZT010000175.1:0-6895 GCA_040005005.1 Actinomycetota bacterium | reverse complement strand
AGAAAGAGAACGAAAACTCTTCCAATTGATGGACGCGATGCCGGTCGGGGTTTTTGTCACGGATGCCGCCGGCAAACCCTATTTTGCCAATCAAGCGGCGCAGCAAATTTTAGGCGAAGGAATCATTCCGGATGTCCCCCCCGACCGCATCGGAGAAGTTTACAATGCTTATATTGCCGGCACCAATGATCGATATCCCGCCGATCTGATACCGGTCGTGCGCGCCTTAAATGGTGAAACGGTGGTCGTTCATGATCTGGAGATACATCGTCAGGAGATGGTAATTCCGGTGGATGTCTGGGCGGCACCGATTTATGACATGAATGGAGAGCTGATCCACGCCATCGCCGCTTTCAGAGATGTTACCGAGCGGAAACGGGCGGAAGCGGAATCCCGGGTCATCTCTGAAATAGCTCAGGGCATTGCCACCACCGCCAATCTTGATGAACTTCTCGAACTAATTTATCAATCCGTCAAAAAAGTGGTTTATGCTGAAAACTTTTATGTCGCGCTTTACGACCGGCAAAGCGATCTTATCAACATTCCGTTTTGCAGGGACCAATATGATACGGTCGCACCGCCGCAGAAATTAAGCAAAGGTCTGACAGCATATGCTTTTCACAGCGGTCGTCCCGCACTTCTGACCAAAAATGAAATTCACCATTTAATTGAACAAAAGGATGTCGATCTGGTCGGAACGCTGCCGGCAATCTGGCTGGGAATTCCGCTCAGAACGCCGACCGAGGTGATCGGTGTGCTGGTCGTGCAGCATTACGAAGATGCAGTTGCTTACACCGAGCGGGATGTCGAAATTCTAACTTCCGCCAGCAACCAGATTGCCGTCGTCATCGAACGTCAGCGAGACGTCGAGCGCCTTCTCGAGCAGCGCGATTTTACCAGCGCGATTACCAATAGTGTCGGTGAAGGAATTTATGTAATTGACTTTGAAAGCCGCGTGACATTAATAAATCCCGCCGCCGAAATAATGCTCGGCTGGAAGGAATCGGAATTGCTCGGCAAAAATATACATGAAGCGATTCATTTTCAAAGAGCTGACGAGACGCCGTTCCTCCTTGAAGATTGTCCGCTGGCCGGAGTATTGCGGACCGGTCAGTCCGTCGAGATCGAGGATGATGTTTTTACACGGCGGGACGGGTCTGCGCTACAGATAGCATATACTTCATCGCCAATTATCACGAATAAAAAAGTAACCGGCGCTGTGGTTAGCTTCCACGACATCACGGAGCAGAAAGCAGCTCAAAGGAAATTATTTACTCTCGCCTCGATTGTCGAATCCTCGGTTGACGCCATTCTTAGTCAAACCCTGGAGGGCAAAATCATTAGTTGGAACGCCGGGGCGGAAAAGCTTTATGGCTACTCCGCGCAGGAAATCCTCGGGCAGCATATTTCGGTTATCTACCCGTCTGACCGAATTGAAGAAGAATCTGCAATTATCTCTGCTATGATGCACGGCGAGCGGCTCCAGGGTTACGAAACGGTGCGCTCCGGTAAGGGTCATAAGAACATTCCCGTATCATTAACTGTTTCTCCGGTCAGGGACAGGGATGGCCGTATCATCGGCATCTCGAAAATAGCCCACGATATAACCGAGCGGAAACGAATTGAAGAGGAGTTGAAGAAAACGCGCGATTCGGCACTCGAATCGGCGCGGCTCAAATCTGAATTCTTAGCTAATATGAGCCACGAGATCCGCACGCCGATGAACGGCGTGATCGGGATGACCGGTCTACTGCTCAATTCCTCTCTCGATACCGATCAGAAGGATTACGCTGAAACCATTCAGTCGAGTGCCGATTCGCTGCTGCGGATTATCGACGATATTCTCGACTTCTCGAAGATCGAAGCCGGTCAGATGCAATTTGAAAAAATCGATTTCGATTTGAACGAAGCGGTTGAAGGCGCGGTGGAAATGCTCGCTGAACGATCGCGGGTCAAAGAAATCGAACTGGCGTCACTGATTTACCGTGATGTGCCGACCGGGCTGCGCAGTGATCCGGGCAGATTGCGGCAGGTGCTGACCAATCTGATCGGCAATGCTCTCAAGTTCACGGAGAGGGGCGAAGTGATCGTTTCGGTACAGAAGGAAAGCGAGACCAACAAATTTGTTTCGTTGCGTTTTGAAGTTGCCGATACGGGCATTGGCATCTCGGATGAGGCGCGGAAGAACTTGTTTCAAGCCTTTGTCCAGGCCGACGGTTCGACGACCCGGAAATACGGCGGGACGGGATTAGGGCTGGCGATCTCCAAACAACTGGTCGAGATGATGGGCGGCGAAATCGGCCTCAGAAGCGAGCTGGGAAAAGGGTCGGTCTTCTGGTTCACGGCGCGTTTTGAAAAGCAGGTGGCGCCGGCTGTGCCGGTTCAAACAGAATCTGAGGCGAGTCTCGAAGGCCTGCGTGTTTTGATCGTCGATGATAATGCCACTAATCGCAAAATTCTCGTGCATCAGACCGCCTCCTGGGGCATGGCGGCAATTGAAGCGAAATCGGGCGCTGAGGCCCTTTCAGTCCTGCACGCGGCGGTCGAACAGCAGGAACCGTTCGATATTGCGATCCTTGATCTGATGATGCCGGAGATGAACGGTTTCGAGTTGGCACAGCGCATTAAGGCAGAAGAATCAATTACCAAAACGCATTTAGTATTGATGCCTTCATACGGAAAACGCGGACACGGACGAATGGCGAGAGATACTCAAATCGCGGCATACCTCCAAAAGCCGGTGCGCCAATCCCAGCTTTACAAATGTTTAAAGGCGGTTATTGCCGAAGCATCCGGCAACGCCGTTAATAGTGAACGGCAATCACAACGACTTATTACGAGGCATTCCTTACGCAGTACAACTCTGCCCGTTACCGAGTCTAACGTTACAGCTTCAATAGCTCGTATTCTCGTAGCGGAAGACAACCCGGTCAATCAGAAAGTCGCACTCAGCCAACTGAAAAGTTTGGGTTTTACAGCAGAAGTTGTCACTAACGGACGTGCTGCGGTTGAAGCGGTAGAAAACCAACGGTATGACATTGTTTTGATGGATTGCCAAATGCCGGAAATGGACGGTTTTGAGGCGACCGCGGCAATTCGGCGACACGAAGGCGAGAGAAAACACACCACGATTATAGCGATGACGGCGCACGCGCTCGAAGGCGAGCGGGAAAAATGTCTGGCCGCCGGAATGGACGATTACATCAGTAAGCCCGTTAAAATCGATACGCTAAAACAAACACTGGAGCGATGGATTTTTACTACAAACAACCGGGCCGAGTCCATTTCGGAAAACTCGAAAAGTCTTTTTCAAAAAGATGCCCGTCAGGTTATCGATCTATCGATTCTTTCCTCGTTAAGAGATTTGCAGCAGCCGGATGAGCCGGATCTGGTAACTAAATTAATTGATCTGTTTATTAAAGACGGCAGGGTGCGACTCCAAAGTCTGCAGAATGCATTAATTGACGGGGATTCCTCGATCATCAAAAAAGAAGCGCACAGCGTCCAGGGATCCGCCGCAAATATCGGCGCACAGTACATGGCACGGCTTTGTGAAGAATTGGAGCAAAAGGCAAATCAAACTAAAGAAGCGGAAATTCTAATTACCCAGTTAGACCATGAATTCGGACAGGTCATTAAAACCCTAAATCTCTATTCTATAACGTAATCTCAGTTCGGAATCAGAGATGAGCAGCCCCAACAAAACTTTTCGATAAAATTAAGGTTGACCAAAACTAAATTTTAGCTTTGAGTTGATACATGGAGCCCGGCAACATCAAGGAATGGACGGACAGGAGGGAACGCGCGATGAGACCTATAAGGAGAGCAGAAAAAAGCGGGGAGATTTTACTGGATTAAACCAAATGGCTGGATAATAGACTTTCTTGATGACTCCTTAATGAATGATTTCTTGGTCACAGGCAAAAATCATCTCCTAGCTTTTTTCTCCTCTCCATAAATCCGCCGCAACCGATCACCAGCAGCGAAACAATTATGGCTATGTTCGGATGCGAGCCGGACAATCCGCAAATAGTAATCAACGAAATAATTCCGAGACCCAATAAAAATCCTTTAATATTGCGGCTGGAATCTGCGTTGAAGCTGGCATTAATTAGTCGGTACTGAATTAGAGGCTGTTCAATTTCTTCTTTCAATCGCCTGAAGGCAAGTTCGGCCGCGGTCTTGTTAGTACCAATTTGAACTTTTGAAATTGATTTACCCAACAAATGAAGGGAAATTGTTTCGCCATGCCGTTCGACAATTTGTGAAACGCAACAATAACCGCATAAATACGCTAAAGTAAAAAATTACGCATTGGTGCCTAATACCCCATAATCAGATTTTCAAGCCGACCAAATTGTAAAATAAAAATTTCGTCATGAAGTCTTTATTCAGTGATTATTTTTTCATCATTCTTCTATGATGACGGCGGTGTTTTTTCATTTTTCTTTGCTTTCTGTCTTCTTTCATATTTTCTTTTTTACTTTTTTCCAATCTGTCTTCTTTATCGGTTTGTTGCGTAATGATATGAGCCGCCAAATCAATCACACCGAATGAAAGTAGTAAACCTAGAACCAAAGTTGCTATTATTTTATTCACTTCAAATTCCGCTATATTCTGTTAAATTGCGTGTGTTTTCGCAACGAAATTGTTTTTTATTCCAAACTCTTAAATCTAACGGTAAGTCTAAAATGAAGAACGACTCACTCAAAATCAGAAAGCCATCCTTTATCCAAGCGTTAGCTGTTAAACCAGCGACAATTGTCAAACATTTAGAAGTGACAGATGTCAAACGATTAAAAAGCGACAGTTGCCAAAATACCTCCGCCAATGAAATTCGGCTAACTCGAGGCGCGTTATTTGAATACGAATTTGTAAAGTATTCAAATTTTCATTCAATTGACCGTACCTTACAATTAGGCTGCCTGATTGTAAAACTTCTGTCGGTGTGCTGTTGCATATATATTAGTTATTACAGAGTTATTAGGTAAAAAAAGTTTTTATTTGAATTTCGTTCTGTTAATCGTGTGTTCATCTCCCAGGTTGTAAATTGTAATTGCAAACCAAGGTTTGCAATGAGTTCAGGAGTATTAATTCACAATGAAAAAAGTAACATATTTAATGGCAATAATGTTTGCCTTCGTGTTTGGCATCGGTGCTTTAACGGCAAACGCCCAAACCAAAAAAATCGGAATGACCAAGGCAAGAGCCATCGCTCTTCAAAACGCTTCGGGTAAAATCGAATCGAGCGAACTCGAACATGAAAAGGGTAAATGGATTTATTCCTTTGATATTCGTAACTCGAAAGGGACAATTTCTGAAGTAAATATTGAAGCCTACACGGGCGCAGTCGTCGCGGTCGAAGAAGAAAATCGCCGGAAAGAAACCGCTGAAAAACAGCAGGAAAAAAAGGAAAAGCAAACAAGGTCGCGCAAAAATTAAACTTTGACACTTAATTCCAATGAATAATAATCCGGGTGTCCGAATCAACAACGCCAAAAGTCGTAATTGCTAATTTGGACACTCGGATTAAAACAACATCGATTTTATCTATTTCAACTAAGATCGACCACTGTCAGTATTTATTTTCAGTTCGTTCGAAAGGACTGAAGAAAGAAAAGGGGGAAATGAGAGAAAACAACGCGCAAACTACTGTTCCAGAAAAATTGGATAGATCGGGAATTCCGTCGGGCGGACTGCTGAGCAAAGTTCCGCAGGTCACGGTATTTTTCTGGATCATCAAAGTTTTATGCACGACGGTCGGCGAAACCGCTTCGGATTTTTTGAACGTCAATCTCGGTCTCGGTCTGAACGGCACAGCAATCGCCGCCGGAATTTGTCTGGCGATTGTTCTCTTTTTCCAATTTAGGGCAAAAAAATATATTCCAGCGATTTACTGGCTGACAGTCGTGCTGATAAGCGTCTTTGGCACTCTGATTACCGATATACTGACCGACAGCATCGGCTTTCCGCTCGAAGCCAGCACTGTTATTTTTAGTGTCGCGCTGGCGATCACATTTGCTTTGTGGTATTTCAAAGAAGGAACGCTCTCGATCCATTCCATTTTCACTACCCGGAGAGAGATTTTTTACTGGTCAGCCATCCTTTTCACCTTTGCTCTCGGAACCGCAACTGGTGATTTGATGGCGGAAAAACTCGGACTCGGTTATCTGGTCACCGGTCTGATCGTACTCGGAATCATCGCCGCAGCCGGCATCGCCTGGCGTCTCGGACTGGACGCGGTGCTGGCATTTTGGATCGCTTACATCCTCACCCGTCCGCTCGGAGCGTCGCTCGGCGATTATCTCTCTCAATCTACTGTCAACGGCGGATTGGGACTCGGCGCGACGGTCACGAGTGCCGTCTTTCTCAGCGCAATTCTGGCAGTTGTGATCTATCTGGCGATGACTCAAAGAGATTTTATTGCCGACGAAAAACAGGATGCGGCGACGGAAAATAACAAATCGAGCGTCGGCTGGCAGGTCGTTGCGGTTGTCGCGCTGTTTCTGATCGTCGGCATCAGCGGTTATTACTTGCGGCAATCACAACTCAGAAATCAGGCGGCAGCATCGGTTTCACCGACCGCGCCGCTCGGCGATCTGACTGCTTTCAAAACCATCGCCGATGATATGCTCAAGCTTGTGCGTTCCGGCGATCTGTCCGGTGCTAAGTCGAGAGCAGATGATCTGGAAACAGTCTGGGACAATAATCAAGCTCGGCTGCGCCCGATGAACGAACAAAAATGGACGTTAATGGACGGAGCGATTGATGATGTTTTGACCAAAGTTCGCGCGGGTCAACCGAACTCCGCCGCGAGCAGTTCTTCTCTCGAATCGTTCATTAATATAATGGATAACCTCGGCAAACAGGAGGTAAATCCGCAGATATCGACAAC
>JBDTZT010000174.1:0-6905 GCA_040005005.1 Actinomycetota bacterium | reverse complement strand
CGATTCGTAATCAGCGTTCTGCCCGTCCCGCACGAATATAACCCAAAATGGGTTTTTTGGCAGGATGAGAACGGAAAAATGTCGCTCTCGACCGGAGATGCGGAAATAATTCCGCGACGGCAAGATTTGCCGCCCGCATTTCACCGCGACGGTTCGGTTTATGTAGCGCGGAGTGAAATAGTAATTAACCGCCAAAGTTTATACGGCGACAATGTGCAGGGTTACGAAATTGCGCCGGAATTCAGCGCGAATATTGATACTGAAAAAGATTGGCAGGCGATTGAAAAAAGAATCTGCCGCCAATAACAACAAAAAATGACGATGAAGATATATGAAATGGGCAGACTTTTAGCAGAACCGGTCTTGCCGCCGCTTTATAAACAAGTTCGCGCCCGTTTGCGACAGATTATTAAAAAACATTCTGCGGCGCCCCGAATTTTGGATGTCGGCGGCAGAAAATCACCTTATACGATCGGTCTTCCGGCACAAATTACGGTGATTGACCTGCCGCGAAGTTCGGAAATTCAGGAACAACTTCACCTCGGACTTAATGAACAAATTATTAATCAGGTCAAGCAACGGCGAAGCAATGTCGAAGATGTCATTCTCGGAGATATAACCGACTCAGATCTACCCGGCGAGAGTTTTGACATGGTTGTTTCAGTCGAGGTTATCGAACACGTCGAGGCAGACGACCGCTTTGTCAGCGAGATTTCGCGCGTCTTAAAGCGTGGCGGAATTTTTCTTTTGACGACACCAAACGGCGATTGGGTCGAAAATAAAAATCCCGACCACAAACGCCATTATAAAAAGAAAGAATTAAGCACATTACTGAACAAATACTTTGATGAAGTTATAGTCGAATACGCAATTGCCGGCGGCTATTACCGCAAACTTGGGTTGCGTTCTTGGTCTCTCAATCATCCGATTCAAACCGCTTCCAGCATTTTCGGCAATGTCGTCAATTCGATTCAATCGTCAAGTGGCGAAATTAAACATCAAGCCAAAGGCACGCATCACTTAATTGCGATAGCTAAGAAAACAAAATAACCGCCTTAAAACAGGTTTTAGTTCAAATATGAGCGTAGATAAAAGTAATAAATTTAGTTGTCTCATTGTCGGCAGCGGAACTTTGCCTATTCGCTGTGCCGAGATTTTATTGCATTGCGGACAAGAAATTTGTGCGATTGCTTCTTCCGATGCGGAAGTAAAAAAATGGGCGAAGGAAAACAAAATTTCTCACCTTACTCCGGGCGCAAATCTGGCGCAGGAGATTGACCTGCCTTTCGATTACCTGTTTAGTATCGTCAACGAACATATCTTGCGCGAAGATGTTTTGCAACTTCCGCGTAAATTGGCGATTAATTATCACGATGCGCCGCTTCCGAAATACGCCGGAACACACGCGACTTCATGGGCTTTGATGAACGGCGAAACCTCGCATGGCATTAGCTGGCACGTTATCACGGACGTTGTTGATGCGGGCGACATTTTGAAGCAAGAGCGTGTCGAGATTGCCAACGGTGATACGGCACTGACTCTCAACACAAAATGTTATGAAGCCGCCCTCAACGCATTCACCGAACTGGTTGAAGATTTGTCAACGGGAAACGTTGTTGGCAAAAAACAAAACTTAGAGGAGCGCACCTTTTTCCCACGCTTTAAGCGACCTATCAATGGCAGTTTAATTTCGTGGAACAGCTGCGCCGCCGAGATTTCCGCTTTGGTTCGAGCCTTAAATTTTGGGAATCATCCGAATCCGCTCGGCGCGGCAAAATTTGCCGTCAAAAATGAGTTTTTCATCGTTTCGGAATTAGAGACTCTCGAATCCGCGTCAGAATCTGTTGCGGGAACGATAAACGAAATTGGTGAGGATTTCTTACGAATATCTACTGCCAACAAGGAAATAATTCTACGCAAAATACTGTCGCTTGACGGTCAGTCCGTTTCAATATCTGATTTAACAGCGAAGTTTCATTTACATGAAGGTTATCAATTTGCAGACATTGATGCGAAAAAAGTGCAACGAATAGAAGGACTTTATAAAGCAAACTGCAAACACGAATCCTATTGGGTGAAGAAACTTTCCGGCTTGGAACCGGCTGTGCCTCCTTTTGCAAACAGCACTGCCACATCCGATTCAGCAAATTATGAGAACGTGCCGATGCCAATACCTGATGAAGTTTTGACTTTTTTAGAACAATCCCAGGAAGAGCGGAAAACAAGCAACTTTATACTTGCCGCATTCGGAGCCTTGCTCGCACGTTTGGGCGGAGTTAACAGTTTCGATGTCGCATACAGCGACTCAGAAACACAAAGTGAAATTGCCGGACTGGAAAAACTTTTCTCAACGCAAACACCTTTTCGTTTTAATGTTGATTGTCTGCAAAATTTCAACGATTTTTACAAAGCTCTCAAAGAAGAAACTGAGCCTGTCAAAAATCATAAAACTTACGCTCACGACCTTATCATAAGATTTCCGCAACTTCGGTTGCCAGGTGAATTCGGCAACAAATTCGCGCTTCCGGTTGTTATCGCAAAGGTTGAGCGATTCGACGATTATGCGCCGATAGAAGGAAACGAACTGACGCTGATGATTTCAGAAAACGAATCGGAAATCGGCTGGATTTATGACCGAAATAAAATGGATGCCGAAAATATTGATAAATTAATCCGCCACTTCACGACATTTCTAAAAGGTATCGTCGCCAACTCTGAATGTCAGATTGCTTACTTGCCCTTGTTGACTGAAAAAGAGCGTCATCAACTTCTCGTCGAATGGAACGATAATCAGCGCGATTATCCAAAAGACAAATGTATTCACCAACTTTTTGAAGCACAGGTAAATCGCACGCCGGACGCGGTAGCTTTGATTTTCGGTGATGAGCATTTAACGTATCAAGAGCTAAACCGTCGGGCAAATCAGTTAGCCCGACACTTACAAACTTTAGGGGTCGGCGCAGAGATTCTGGTCGGCATTTGTGTCGAGCGTTCGATAGAGATGATTGTCGGTGTTTTGGGAATACTCAAAGCGGGAGGATCGTATGTTCCGCTTGACCCTGTTTATCCAAAAGACCGTCTGGCGTATATGTTGGAAGATTCGCAAGCATCAGTTCTTTTGACTCAACAAAAGTTGGTCAGCGAATTAAGTCAGCATCAGGCGAAGATTGTTTGTTTGGATAGCGATTGGCAGAAGATAGCTCAAGAAGCGGAAGAAAATCCAATTTCGTCCGTTACGCCGAATAATCTGGCTTATGTCATCTACACTTCCGGTTCGACCGGAAAACCGAAAGGCGTTGCTATCGAACATCGCAATACGGTGGCATTTTTGTCTTGGGCGAATTCTGTTTTCACGGTCAACCAACTAAAAGGCACTCTCGCCTCGACTTCCGTTTGCTTTGACCTTTCGCTCTATGAGATGTTTGCTCCTTTGAGTTGTGGCGGCACAGTTATTTTGGTCGAGAATGTTTTGCATTTGCCGACTGCGCCCGCCGCCAATGAAGTTACGCTGATAAACACGGTTCCGTCGGCGATTACCGAATTGCTCAGAATCAAAGGCGTTCCGGCTTCGGTTCGCACCGTTAATCTGGCTGGCGAACCGCTCAAAACATCGCTCGTGCGGCAAATTTATGAAACGGAAACTGTGCGCGAAGTCTTTGATTTATACGGACCGAGCGAAGATACGACTTATTCGACTTTTACTTTGAGAGATACGGGCAAAGCAACCATCGGTCGCCCGATTTCCAACACGCAGGCTTATATTCTTGACCGCTATTTACAACCCGTTCCCATCGGAATTCCGGGCGAACTTTATTTGGGCGGCAACGGTCTGGCACGCGGTTATTTAAATCGGCGCAAATTGACTGACGAAAGATTCATTAAAAATTTATTCGACACCGAACCAACGGCACGACTCTACAAAACGGGCGACCTTGTGCGTTATTTGCCGACAGGCGAAATCGAGTATCTCGGACGAATTGACAATCAGGTAAAAATTCGCGGTTTCCGCATCGAGTTGGGCGAAATCGAAACGATGCTTTTGGCACATCCCGAAATTAGAGAAGCGGTGGTTATCGCCAGAGAAGACCAATCCGGCGACAAACGATTAGCGGCTTACTTTGTGTCGGAACAAGAGCAAACGGTTAAAATCAATGATTTGCGTGATTATCTCAAACAAAAACTTCCCGATTATATGATTCCGTCGGCATTTGTCGAACTTGATGAAATGCCGCTCACCCCGAACGGCAAGATAAATCGAAAGGCACTTCCCGCGCCAATTTCAGATTTGTCCGAATCCGACAGAGATTTTGTTGCTCATCGGGACGATTTAGAATCGAAACTCGTCAAAATTTGGGAAACGATTTTGGACGTTCAGCCAATTGGCGTGCAGGATAATTTCTTTGAATTGGGCGGACATTCCTTGCAAGCCGTCAGAATGTTTGCCGAAATCGAAGAAACTTTCGGTAAAAATATTCCATTGGCGACACTTTTTGAAGCCAGCACGATTGAAAAATTAGCCGATATTCTCCGTCAGGAGGGTTGGGCAGCACCCGAATCGTCAATCGTTCCAATTCAGCCTGACGGTAGGAAACCGCCTTTCTTTTGTGTTCACGCGAAGGGCGGAAATGTTCTTTTTTATCGTGATTTGGCGAAGCATTTGGGAAATGACCAACCGTTTTACGGAATTCAGGCGCGGCGGTTGGGCGGAAGACAAGTCGGACACGCGACGGTCGAAGAAATGGCAGAGTTTTATATCAAAGAGATGCAAATGATGCAACCCCAAGGACCGTATTATCTCGGCGGTTCATCATTCGGCGGATTGGCAATTTTCGAGATTGCTCAACAACTTCATAATCAAGGTCAAAAAGTGGCTTTGTTGGCTTTATTCGATACCGGAACGCCCAACTATCCAAAAGTCTTGCCGAACACGACTGCGCTTCGCTCAAAAATTTACGAATTGATACGCCGAATACAACATCATCGTGATAGTTTGAAGGCATTTAACTCTAAAGAAAGGGCAAACTATTTACTTGATAAATTGAAGAAAGCAAAATTACAGTATCGCCGGAAGATTGTTAATACATACAAAAAAATTGTCCGAAAATTTTATTTGAAGACCAAAGGAACAGGTTCGATACCGAAAAACTACATTCAGATTGAAGACCAGATATGGAAAGCCGGACTAAAATATCAGCCGCAAATTTATCCGGGCAAAATGACTCTGTTTCGCGCTTCCAATCAACCTTTGGGAATTCAGCCCGACCCAACGCTCGGTTGGGAAAATTTCGTCGCGGGCGGAATTGAGATTCACGATGTGCCGGGACATCACGGCTCGATTGTCGCCGAACCATATGTTGGGGTTCTCGCCGAAAAGTTAAATAATTGTCTTGCTCTAGCTCAAACGGAAACGCAACAGACGACTGAAAAACCTATGCCGATTGAATCAGACAAGTGTGAATTTGTTAAAGCGGCAGGCTTTCAGTCAGTTTCATAGCGAGTTTTTACAAATGGATTTACGGCAAGATATTTGGCAACAATCATCCGGTCAGCAGTCTTTGAAAGACGGCGAAATCCACATTTGGCGTGCCAATTTAAATCAAGAATCTTTGTCCGTTCAACAATTTTTGAAAACACTTTCGGCAGACGAAAAGCAAAAAGCAGACAAATATTATTTCGATAAAGACCGAAATCATTTTATTGTCGCCCGCGGAACTTTGAGAAAAATTCTTAGCGGTTATCTCGGCATCGCGCCGAACGAAATCTGCTTTGCCTATAACCTTTTCGGAAAGCCGATTTTGGACGTAAAAAATAATCAATTTCGTTTCAATGTCTCTCATTCGCAAGGACTTGCGCTATTTGCGATTACACGCGAACGCGAAGTTGGAATTGATCTTGAGTTTATTAGAAGTGATTTTGCGGTATTAAAAACTGCGCAAAGTTTTTTCTCGGAACCTGAAATATCAGCATTGAAAAATCTTCCGACAGAATTGCAAACCGCCGCTTTTTTCAGCATTTGGACACGCAAGGAAGCGTTTATCAAAGCCGTCGGAGAAGGATTTTCGTATCCGTCAACAAAATTTACCGTTTCGATAATGCCGAAAAACTCCCACGATTTATTTAGAACAAGGGAGTTTCAAAAAGTTCGGGATTGGTCTTTGATGATATTGTCTTGCCAAGCGGATTACACGGCGGCGTTGGCGATTGAAGGAAAAATTCAAACAGTTAGTTATTGGCTGTAGTTAGAAATTAGGTGAAGCATGTGCATAAATCGAAAAAAACTTCGGAATAGCTGAAAACCGATAACGAATAACTGATAACTTCGGAACTCGATTTAGCTATCAGCTATTCCGAAGTTAAATGTTGCAAAACTTTTGCTCAACTGCTTATTAAAAAATTTTCAAATGTGTGGAATAGTAGGAATTTTGGGGAATAATTGGACATCTGAGCAGTTAAATGCGATGGTGGCAATCCAACGACATCGCGGACCTGATGCAGAAGGAATTTATATTGATTCCTCAAATCAAGCCGGTTTAGGACATAACCGTTTGAGCATCATTGATTTGTCAGAATCCGGCAGACAGCCGATGACTGCGCGATTTGGCAACAACCGAATAGTTTTTAACGGCGAAATTTATAATTATCTCGAACTTCGTCAGGAATTAGAGGCTGAATACGAATTTAATACTCACAGCGATACAGAAGTTTTGCTCGCTGCTTATCAAAAATGGGGCGCAGATTGTTTAGACCGCTTGATTGGAATGTTTGCTTTTATTATTTGGGACGAAAAAGAAAAAACGGCGTTCGTTGCCCGCGACCGATTTGGGGTCAAACCGCTTTATTATCACCAAAAAACCGACGGCACGCTTTTTCTGTCAAGCGAAATCAAAGCGATTCACGCCGCCGGC
>JBDTZT010000173.1:0-6973 GCA_040005005.1 Actinomycetota bacterium | reverse complement strand
GATTTAAAAGTTGGCGAAATGATTGCGGTTTCCAGCACAAAAAGTACCGATCCGGGTCGCATCAAGGCGATTAAATTGCTGTCAGGTGTCGAACCATTTATCAAAATGCAGCAAATGACAGCCGGCGGAAGACAGGGCGGACAAGGCGGACGCGGCGCAAATTCCGGTTTTACTATTCCCGGACTTGACGGATTTGGTGCGCCGTAAAAATTTTTATATATAAGTTAAGGAGCACGAAAATATTTTTTATTTAAGCTGAAATCTGCGCTCCGGTTTTTTTATTTTGCAGGACAATTAATATGAAGAAAATTAGATCAATAGCTTTTATAGGCTTTTTATTACTGCTTATCAATTTAAGCGTTTGGGCGCAGGCCACAGGAAGTTTGAGCGGGCAGGTTTTTGATAGTCTCGGCGCGGTCGTGATTGGTGCAAACGTGATTGCGGTTGACGCAAATGCGAAGGAAAAATCAACAATAACCAATAAACAAGGCGAATTTTCTATTAGCGGTTTGGCTCCTGGAAAATATACGGTGCGGGTCGTCGCGTCGAAATTTGCGCTTTACGAACAAACGGAAGTAGAAATTAAATCAAGCGAAAAATCCGAACTGACAATTGCGCTGACGGTTGAAGCCGTTAAGGAGAATGTTGATATTAATGCGGACGGTAAAGTTGACAATGATCCGAACAACAGTGCCGGAACAACCGTTTTGAAGGATAAAGATTTAGAAGCGTTGCCGGATGACCCCGATGAACTCGAAGCCGCTTTGCTGGCTTTGGCCGGACCTTCTTCAGGACCGAACGGCGGACAGATTTACATTGACGGATTTACGGGCGGACGGCTTCCGCCAAAAGACACGATTCGTGAAATTCGGATAAATCAAAATGCGTTTTCGGCGGAATATGATCGTTTGGGTTTTGGCCGTATCGAAATTTTGACGAAACCCGGCTCTGACCGTTGGCGCGGCCAGGCGTTTATGAATTTTAACGATGAAAGTTTGAATTCGCGCAATCCGTTTGCGTTAAATCGCGCCGCCTCCCAAACCAGATTTTACGGCGGAAATGTTTCAGGTCCGGTTCAAAAAGGTAAATCATCATTCTTTTTTGACATCAGTAACCGCGAAGTTGATAACGGTGCGTTGGTCAACGCGACGATCTTGGATTCGGCTTTTAATATTATTCCTTTCCAACAGGAATTTACGATTCCGACGCGCCGTTTTTCAATCGGTCCGCGGTTTGATTACACGATAAACAGTAAAAATACTTTGGTTGCGCGATATAGTTTTACGCGTTCGACGAGTGATAATCAGGGCATTGGCGATTTCTCATTACCGAGCCGGGCTTATGCGACGACGAATACTTCACACGAATTTCGTTTGACGGAAACAGCCGTTCTCAATGCCAAAACCGTCAATGAAACTCGTTTTTCATACGAGTTTAATAATCGCCAGCAGACCGGCGACAATTCAATTCCGACAATCAGTGTGGCATCGGCTTTCACCGGTGGCGGAGCGCAAATCGGTTTGAATTACAATCGTCAAAATAACTGGGAATTGCAAAATTACACGACAACTTCATTAGGAAAAGGCTCGAAGCACGCGATTAAATTCGGTATCAGAATTCGAGGAACGACTATCAAAGACCGCTCGGAATCAAATTTCGGCGGAACATTTACTTTTGCCGGAATTTCCGAAATCCGTACTCCGTTTGGATGTGATCCTCAAACTCCGCCTTGTACGGTGGTCGCGCCGGCGGTGACTCCGATTAATCAGTATCGTAATAAGGTTTTAGGAATTGTTGATCCACGCTATAACTTTAATCCGACGCAGTTCAGCATTACGGCGGGAAATCCCTTAGCCGATGTTTCGCAATATGATTGGAGTTTGTTTGCGACCGACGATTGGCGCGTGCGGCAAGATTTAACTTTGAGTTTCGGTTTGCGCTACGAAAATCAAAATAATATCAGCGACAATTTGAATTTTGCGCCGCGTTTCAGTTTTTCTTATTCGCCGGGCGCAGGCGGTGCGCGTCAGCCGAAAACGGTTTTTCGCGGCGGAATCGGTATTTTTTACGACCGTTTTAGCGAAAATCTGACGCTGCAGGCAAATCGTTTTGACGGGACCCAGCAGTTAAATTACATTGTTTCGGCAAACGATTTGAATCCGGTCATCCGGCAAGCATCAATTGCGCTTTTGAGCCAACCTGTTTTTTCATTGAGCGGCGTCACGAATGCTCCGACCGTTTCGCAAATCGCGGCGGCAATTCCATCTTCAAGTACGACACGCGTTGTCGCTCCAGATTTGAAATCGCCATATACAATTCAAACTGCGCTCGGAGTTGAACGACAATTACCTTTCAAAACGACGATGGCAGTTTTTTACATCGCTTCGAGAAATCTGCATTTACTTCGTTCGCGCAACATCAACGCACCGGTTTGTGCGACTCAAACAAGTTGCGTCGGCGCACTTCGTCCTGACCAGACACGCGGAAATATTTATGAATATGAATCAAGCGGATTTTTGAATCAACAGCAAGTAATTGTTAATTTCCGCACCACAATTAGCACGAAAATTTCCATATTCGGTAATTATCGTCTCGGTTTTGCGAAAAGCGATACGGACGGCACGGGAAGTTTTCCCGCTTACTCTTACGATTTAAGTAATGAATACGGTAATTCTTCGCTTGATGTCAGACATAGCGTTTTTGTCGGCGGTTCATTTACGTTGCCTTGGAATGTTCGTTTGAGTCCTTTTATCATCGGCTCTTCAGGCAGACCTTTCAATATTACCAGCGGAATTGATACGAATGGCGACACGCTTTTCAACGAACGACCGACATTTTCCCAAGTTTCGGCGCGTTGCGTTGAACTTAGATTGACTAATTCGTTTTGCGACACAAGCGGTCATGACCCGAACTCGATTATTCCGCGAAATTACGGCAGAAGTCCATCGTTCTTCAACGTCAATCTGAATGTCGGCAAAACATTCGGTTTCGGCGGGGAAAGAAACACGACGGCGAGTACCGATCAAAACGGTCAAGGCGGCGGCAGAAATCGTCAAGGCGGCGGCGGTGGCGGTGGCGGTAATCGTCAAGGCGGCGGCGGTTTTGGCGGTGGCGGCGGCGGTGGCGGTTTTGGCGGCGGCGGCAGCGGAAATAATCCGTATAATTTGACACTGAGCTTGAATTTTTCAAATCTGTTTAATAAGGTTAATTTGGGTTCGCCGATTGGCAATTTAAGTTCAAGTCGCTTCGGACAATCAACCTCGACCGCCGGTGGTTTTGGTTCATTTGGCGGTGGCGGCGGAAATTCCGGCAATCGCCGGGTTGAACTGCAAGCGCGGTTTAGTTGGTAACTTTTTGCTGATAAGGTATAAGTGATGAGGGACGAAAGATAAACTTTTGCCCCTCGTTTTCGTATTTAGAAACAGTTTCACTTTTTAATCGAAAAAAAATTAGGAGATTTATGAGAAAATTTGGCATTTTACTGGTCATGTTTATTTTGGCAACAGGTGTTTTGGCCCAAAAAGAACAAACCACAAAGGACAAAGAAAAAGAAAAAACAACTGTCGCGGAAACTAAACCGGTTGATCCGCTTGATTTGGCAAAAGCCGCGCTGAAGGCGCACGGCGGCGACAAGTTTAAGAATATGAAGACTTTGATTGTGAGAGGCACGGCGGATGTTTCAGGCTCGCCGACCACGACTTTTCCGGCGACCTTTGCGACGATTTTCGCGGGCGACAAATACCGTTTTGAAGTTACCAATCCGGTTAATCCGTTCAAACAGATCTACGACGGGCAGCAAACTGTTTCATCCATTCCGAATTTTACGCTTCCGCCGATCAATCGTTTAGGCTTGCCGTTGCTGCAAAGAATGGACGAAAAAGGCTTTGTCGTTTCGGCTTTGCCGGAAAAGAGCAAGAAGAAGGCCGGTTTTCGCATCACTTCACCGGAAGGTTATTACACCGATTTTTTTGTTGACGAAAAGACCGGACAAATAAAATCATACGATGCCAGTTACGATTTGAACGGTCGCAGTGTGACGACCTCGGTTGAAATTGATTCCTTTAAAGATGTTGACGGCATAAAAATTCCCGAAAAATACGCGCAGCGGCTTGAACTGGGTTTTACAATTTATGTTGCGTTTAAAGCAAAGGAAATTTTAATAAATACGGAAGTTGCCGACGATGTATTCTCGATGGCGAAATAAAAAAACGGAAAATAGAAAATGGAAAGTGGAAAATATTTTGAATAAATTTTCCACTTTCCATTTTCTATTTTCCATTAAATTAAACGTGCATAATTTCCTGCTCTTTGGTTTTCGCCAGTTCGTCAATTTTTCCCGTGAAATTATTGGTTAATTTCTGGACTTCTTCAAGACCGTAACGTTCATCGTCTTCGGAAATCCCCTTGTCTTTGAGCATTTTTTTCAACGTGTCGTTGGAAGCCTGACGAACTCCGCGAACGGCGATTTTATGTTCTTCGGCAATTTCGTGAACTTGTTTGGCCAGTTGTTTGCGGCGTTCTTCGTTGAGCGCGGGAATCGGCAGCCGAATAACTTTTCCGTCGTTCGACGGATTGATTCCCAAGTTTGCGGCGATAATCGCTTTTTCAACCGCGCCGAGCTGCGAAATGTCCCACGGCTGAACGGTCAGCATCTGCGGTTCGGGAACGGCCACCGAGGCCATTTGACTAAGCGGTGTCGGCGAACCGTAATAATCAACCACAACCGTGTCGAGCAAGCCGACTGTGGCGCGTCCGGTTCGGACATTCCCGAGTTTTCGCTGCAAATCTTCGACAACCGCATCCATTTTCGGTTTCGTATCTTTTAAAACTGTATCTACACTCATAGTTTTCTCAAAAATTAATGATAAAGATTATTACGCAGTTTGTTTCTTATCACCGACCGTCACGAGCGTTCCAATGGTTAAATCACCGCAGACGGCTTTCAGGATGTTGCCCGTTTCCTTCATATTAAAAACCATAATCGGAAGATTATTGTCCATACAAAGCGAGATTGCCGACGCATCCATCACTTTTAACTGCTTTTCTAAAACTTCCTGATAAGAAATTTTATCGAATTTTACGGCTTCCGAAAAAATCATCGGGTCAGCCGAATAAATACCGTCAACTTTCGTCGCTTTTAAGATGACTTCCGCTTTAATTTCCAAAGCTCGAAGCGCGGCGGCAGAATCGGTTGTAAAATACGGATTGCCCGTCCCGGCAGCAAAAATCACGACCCGACCTTTTTCAAGATGGCGGGCGGCGCGGCGGCGAATAAAAGGTTCGGCAAGTTGGGGAATGTCAATGGCTGACGACACCCGGGTGATGACACCAATTTGTTCAAGCGCATCCTGCAAAACAACCGCATTCATCACGGTTGCCAACATCCCGATATAATCGGCGGCGGCCCGGTCCATATTCCCAGCCGATTTTGAAACGCCGCGAAAAATATTGCCGCCGCCGACCACGACCGCGATTTCAACGCCTAATTCCTTAACTGCTTTTATTTCCCGGGCGACTGATTCGGCGACCAGCACATCAATGCCGTAATTTTGCACACCCATCAAGGCTTCGCCGGAAAGTTTAAGCAAAATACGTTTGTATGCAGGTTTCATTTTTCAGTCCTGAGTCTTGAGTCTTGAATCTGAAATCACTTTGACTACAGACTCAAGACTCAAGACTCGAATTATCCGACCATCGAAGCGACTTCCGCTGCGAAATCGTCTTGTTTCTTCTCGATGCCTTCGCCCATTTTATAACGAGTAAAGCGGCGAACCGAGATATTTTCCTTAATCGAAGCAACTTTTTCTTTGACCAGTTCACCAACCGTTTTCGACGGATCTTTGACGAAAGGCTGATCAATCAAAACATTTTCTTCATAGAATTTGTTAAGTCGGCCTTCGATGATTTTGCTCAGAACATCTTCGGGTTTGCTCGCATTTTTCGCATCGTTTTTGAGTTGTTCAAGTAAAATTTCACGTTCTTTATCGAGAACATCCGTCGGAACGTCTTCACGATTGAGGAAACGCGGGTCGGTCGCGGCGATATGCATCGCCACGTCTTTAACAAGCTGCTGAAATTCTTCGCCGCGCGAGACAAAATCGCTTTCGCAATTGATTTCAACCATCACGCCGACTTTGCCGCCCATATGGATATACGAACCGACGGCGCCTTCAGCCGTGACGCGACCGCTCTTTTTATCGGCACTTGCTATTCCTTTTTTGCGAAGATTCTCGATGGCTTGCGCTTCATCGCCATTTGCTTCAACCAACGCATTTTTACAATCAACCATTCCCGCGCCGGTTTTTTCGCGCAGGGACTTTACTGCACTCGCTGTAATATCTGCCATAATAAACTCCAAATTAAAATATTAATTACTTTTTATAAAAAAGCGTAGCTCGTTTTGCCATCAAACGAAAAGAGCTACGCGAGATTTGATATAGAAAATTATAATTAGCTGGCGGTCGCTTCGCTTGATTCTGTGTCTTGAACCTTTTCTTCGGTGCTTTCCGCCGCTACTTCCGCCGTATTTTCTGTTTCAGCTTCCGGAACCGTTTCAGTAGGTTCCGCTGCCTTGACTGCTTCGGGCGCAATTTCTTCGGCAACTGGTGTTTCAACAGGTGTGGCAGCAACCGCCGGAGTTTCTGTCTCCGTTGTCTCGGCGGCACCTTCTTCAAAACTGCCGCTGCCTTCCGTGCCAAAGTTCTGACCTTCGAGAATCGCGTCGGCAATGCGCGAAGCAAACAGACGAATCGCCCGCAGAGCATCGTCATTGCCCGGAATGACGTGGTCAACACCTTCCGGCGAACAGTTCGTATCAACGACTGCGACGACCGGAATTCCCAAACGATTGGCTTCCGCAACGGCTATTTCCTCTTTACGAACGTCAATGATGAAAAGCATATCGGGCAAGCCTTTCATATCTTTAATGCCCGCGAGGTTTTTCATCAGACCTTCCTGCTGGCGGTCAAGCCCG
>JBDTZT010000172.1:0-6974 GCA_040005005.1 Actinomycetota bacterium | reverse complement strand
CATTGAATGTGAAATATACAGAACCTTTTCGGCGCGAGTGATGGCAACATACGCCAGACGGCGTTCTTCTTCCAATTCCTTCGGATCGTTGATCGAACGCGAATGCGGAAAAATTCCGTCTTCGAGTCCGACGATAAAGACAATCGGAAATTCCAAACCTTTCGCCGCGTGAACGGTCATCATCGTGACGGCGGCGTTTCTATCGAATTTGTCGGTGTCGGAAGTCAGTGCGGCGTGGTCAATAAAATCGCGCAGTCCGCTATCTTCCTGCTTGTCGTAATCAACCGCCGCGTTGACCAGTTCTTCCAGGTTTTCGAGCCGTGCGGCCGATTCGTCGGTGTTTTCGGCGCGCAGCATATTCGCGTAACCGGTGTCTTCAATCGCCGCCATCACAACTTCCGTCACAGGTTTGTCGGTTTGCAAAGCGTCCGCGACTTTTATCTGCAATTTTTCGATTGTTTCCTTGAACTTTTTGAGCGATTCCAAGGCACGCGGCGTTAGATTAACGCGCTCATTGTATTCCAAACCCGTCAGTATCGAAATCGTTTCCCACATCGAAACGCTGAAATCTTTCGCGCGAAGCTGTAATTCGTCAAGCGATGTTTTGCCGAAACCGCGGGTCGGCGTGTTGATCACGCGCAGCAGGGCAATGTCGTCAAACGGATTGAGCGCGAGTTTTAAATAGGCGATCACGTCTTTGATTTCGGCGCGTTCGTAGAATGAAAATCCGCCGACGATGTTGTAATCAATCCGGCCGCGGCGCAAAGATTCTTCGAAAACCCGCGATTGGGCGTTGGTCCGGTAAAGAATTGCGATTCTGTCCGACGGATTGCGGCGCCGATGTTCTTCAATCTTCGATGCGACAAACCGCGCTTCGCCGTCGCCGTCAAACGCCTGATGATAAAAAATACGGTCGCCGTCCGGGTTCGCGGTCCAGAGTTTTTTATCTTTGCGAAATTGATTATTTTTGATGATCGCATCGGCAACATCAAGAATCGTTTGAGTTGAACGATAGTTTTGCTCAAGCAAAATAGTTTTGGCGTTTGGAAAATGCTGCTCGAATTCTAAAATATTGCGAATATCGGCTTGGCGAAAGGCGTAGATACTCTGACTATCATCGCCGACGACGCAAATATTCTGTTGCTTTTCGGTGAGATAACCGATCAGCGCAAACTGCAACGGATTTGTATCCTGATATTCGTCAACCAGAATGTATTTGAATTTGTTGTTGTATTTTTCGCGAACTTCCTGGTTTTTTCTAAGAAGCTTGACGGTCTTGATCATCAAATCGTCAAAATCGAGTGCGTTCGCATTGTTCAATCTTTCTTCGTAAAGTTTGAAAACCCGCGCAATCGCAGCGCGTTTTTCGTCGGTGTATTCGACCTGTGAGGCATACATTTCAAAATCTTCGCCGCGATTTTTCGAGCCGGAAATTGCATTTAAAACCTGCCGCGGCGCAAGTTGTTTTTCATCGAAACCAACGTCTTTGATGCACGCCTTGATGACTTTGATCGAATCGTCGGTGTCGTAAATCGTGAAGGATTTGTTGTAGCCCTCGGATAAATGTTCAATATCCTGCCGCAAAATCCGCACGCAAAGCGAGTGAAACGTCGTTACGAGCGGTGCCGATTGTAGTTTCTGACCTTTCAACAATTCCGTCACCCGTTCGCGCATTTCGCCCGCCGCTTTGTTGGTAAATGTTACGGCTAAGATGTTGTAGGGCGGAACTTCCTTTTCCGAAATAAGGTAAGCGATTCGCACGGTGATCGCCCGGGTCTTGCCGGAACCCGCACCCGCGAGGATTAAAACCGCGCCTTCGGTCGTCGTCACGGCTTCACGTTGTTGTTCATTTAGAGAAGCTAGAATATCCATAAATTTTGAGTGAAAGTTTAATGGTAAATCTTTGCTTGTGAAGCGTCAAAAAGGGAAATTCCTAAAAAACTAAAGCGGCAACCATTTTGACAAAATAAATACAACAATTTAGCCAAAACTGATGACCGCTTTGATTTAAGAAAAATTATTTTCTCATTCTTTTCGGATACTTCTTTGCCTCAAACCACTCCTTTCCGTCTTTATTCATACTCCAAGGATTGCTTTATTCCTTTAAATGGGGCAACAATTCGCTTTCAAAATCAATATGCAAAGTCTGTTTATAAACGTGTCGATAATGGCGATTGTAAATTCTCTTGTCCTGTTTTTCACTGCAAGAGTTTGTGTGTCCGCCGATAGAAGTTTTCTTTCTTGAATTGCTCATTTTTTCTAACACCTCCGTTAGAAAAATGGCAATCCAAATAACCTCCGATTATTTTTAATTGAACATTTCATACTATTTGATCAAATTCTGAATTTCCTTAAATTGTTCGTGCCGTGCGTCGCGCATCAGTTCAAAAAGCGACATTTCGACGCTTGCCGAAACCACGCCGCTCGCCAGCATTTTTGAAACACCTGCCTCGCGGTCTTCTCGGTAGCGCGAAGCGACGGCATCGGTCAAAAGATGAACTTCAAAGCCGTTTTCCAATAAATCGTGCGCCGTTTGATTGACGCAGATATGCGTTTCGAGTCCGCACAGGACGACTTGTTTTGCACCGTATTCGCTAAGTTTTTCGATAAACGAATTTGCGCCGCACGAACTAAAACTTGTTTTTTCGATAAACTCGAAATCATCCGGCAAGCTGAACAGAATCTCTTCTGCCGTTCGGCCCAGACCTTTCGGATATTGCTCGGTGACAATAACGGGAACGTTCAAAATCCGAAACCCGCGCACCGCCATCGAAGCACGCGAGGCAACCTGCGGAAATTCGGAAATCGCCGAACGAAACGCTTCCTGCAAATCAATCACGACTAATGCGGTTTGGCGGATGTCTAAAATTTTTGAATGAGCCATATTTTAATGTTGGATTTCGGATTTCGGATTTTGGATTTCTTTGTTTTTCTTCCGCAATTCTTTTTCGCGCATTTCTTTTTTATATGTTTTGAAGAAAAAATAAATCGCCACCGCGCAGACAATCAGAATCAGAACCATCATCGCGGTAATAAAATAAATCTCGGCTAATGCAGAATTAGACATAATCAAAGTTTAGCGCAAAGCGAATTTTCGGGCAAAAAGCAATGCCGAATGTTTTGCTTGTATGAATTATCGGCAAGGCGTAAAATACCTTTGAGAAACTCGTTTTCAAACACAAAAAATATGAAATTCTCAAGATTTTTTCTCTTCACTGCATTTATCTGCGCTGTTTTGGCAACGGCGAGTTTTAATGTGTCGGCGAAAGACGAATGGCTCCGGGTGCAATCGAAAAACTTTCAGCTGATTGGCAATGCCGGCGAAAAAGATTTGCGCCGCGTCGCGACCAAGCTCGAACAATTCCGCTTTGTTTTTACGCAGCTTTTCCCGAAAATGAAGTTTAATTCGCCGATTCCGACGCGCGTCGTGGTTTTCAAAGATGAAAAATCCTTCAAACTTTTCAAACCGGCCGAATGGGTCGCCGGATATTTTCAGCCGAGTGACGATATAAATTACATCGCGCTTTCGACCGAAGGCGAAAAGGAAGATACTTTCCGCGTGATTTTTCACGAATACACGCATTTTTTGATTGATAATTCGCTCGGTCGCTCAAACATTCCGCCGTGGTTTAACGAAGGAATCGCCGAATATTACGAGCAATTTTTGATTGAAAACGACCAGAAAGTTACGCTCGGCGGATTAAGTGAAGGTCATTTGTATCTTTTACAGCAAAACAAATTTATTCCGTTCGAAAACTTTTTCGGCATTGATTATTACTCGCTTCATCGTCAGACAAAGCAGAGCGCACAGCTTTTTTACGCGCAATCGTGGGCTTTGCTTCATTATTTAATGCTGGGAAATAATGGCGCGAAAAAGCCGGAACTGACGAAGTTTGTTGATTTACTTTTGCAGGGAACAAAGCCGAAAGAAGCATTTCAGCAAGCCTTTCAGAGTGATTATGCGGCGATGGAAACGGAACTCAGAAAATATATCGAACAGCGAAAGTTTTTTGTATCAATTGCGAATTTCAAGGAAAAATTGGTTTTTGACAAAGAAATGCAAACCTTTCCGGTTTCTGACGCGGAGGCCAAGTCATTTCAGGGCGATTTGCTTTATCATACCAATCGTCTGGACGAAGCGGAAAAAGTTTTGAACGAAGCATTGACTTTGGATGCGAATTCGAGCATAGCCAATGCCGCGCTCGGATTGGTCAAAATGCGTCAGAAAAAATTTGCGGAAGCGAAAACATATCTCGAAAAAGCGATTCAGGCAGACGCGCAAAATTATCTGGCGTATTTCAGTTACGCCTTTGTTTTGAGCCGCGAAGGAATGACCGATTTAGGTTTTTCGTCCGGCTATAGCTCCGAAAATGCCGATAAGATGCGCGAAAATCTGCAAAAATCCATCAGTTTGAATCCCAATTTTGCCGAAGCCTACAATCTTTACGCTTTTATCAGTATTGTCCGCAATGAGGAACTCGACGAATCTATCGCGATGATAAAAAAAGCTCTCGCCATCGCGCCCGGAAATCAATGGTATGCGGTGCGGCTAGCCGAACTTTATATGCTGAAGCAAGATTTTACAAATGCGCGGAATCTGATGCAGAAAATCTTGATCACGGCCTCCGACGACCGTTTGAAGGTTTATGCCGAAAACACCGTCCGCACGATAAATTCGCTTGAATCACAGCTTGAAGATATTAAAAATTACAAAAAACGGGAACCCTCAGAAGCGGTCAGCGACACGCCTCTGAGCGATGAGGAAATTGCCAAACGCCGCGAAAAAGCGATGCTCGAATCGCTCAATCAGACTTTGCGGAAAACAAAATCGGACGAAAAAAGACTGCTCGGCTACGTCACGAAAATTGATTGCCAACCGAAGCAGATAATTTTTTCGGTCACGTCTGACAATCAGGTTTTGCAATTGAAAAGCGATTCTTTCGAAACTTTGACGCTGATTTCCTACGAAAATGAACTTGTTAATTCCGAATTCGGCTGCGGTGTAATGAAAAAGGAAAATTTATCGGTGATCACATTTCGTCCGAACACGGACGCCAAATCAAAAATTACCGGCGAGATTGTTTCGATTGAGTTTGTGCCGAAAAATTTCAGGTTTTTGGAAGAAGGTAAATAACTTAAAATTCTGTAAATCTTCAATAACTGACCTCAAAATAACTGATAACTGATAGTTTTTCAGCTATTAATTATCAGCTATCGGTTACTTCGGAAATTAATTTTCTTTCATCATAAAATGTGAAACACTTTTTTGAAAGAGTTCAGTCTAAGTTTCCAGTTTTACAAAACAAATAATAACGACAAGTCTTTCTCCTCTTTTCTAGTTTTACTCGTAGCTGAGAGCCTCAACCGCATCGAGCCGGGCAGCTTTTAACGCCGGATAGAGCGCACCGAGAACGCCGCCGATTAAGCCGGCAATCATGGTAATCGTCATCACCACGTAACTTATTTCAACTTCGAGAGTGGTGAACCGGGTTAAAACAAAGCGCAGAATGACGGTCAGCAAAATTCCGCCGACAATGCCGAAAAAGCTAATTAATAATGCTTCCTGCGTTATTGTCCAGGCGATTTGCGGGTTGCTCATGCCGAGCGATTTCATGATCCCGATCTGCCGCGTGCGTTCGGTCACGGTCGTGTACATCGTCAGCAAAATTACGAGTCCGGAAATAACCGCCGCGACCCCGATAATTACGTCAAGAAAGACATTGAGCGCAGGAATTCCCTGCATATAAAGCTCTTCGAGCTGTGATGTGAGCAGGATTTGATTGTTCGGAAAGCGATTTTGGAGTTTTTCGGCAACCTGTTCGGGCTTGTATCCTTTTTTGATTTTGACGAGAAACGCCGACGCTTTGCCTTCACTGCCAAGTTGCTTCTGCATCACGGTGAGCGGAATTTTGACGCGTCCGCCCGCCGCCGGTTCGTAAGTTCCGACGATTTTGAAGGGCTTTTCCCAAATCTCCATTGTATCGCCGATTTTAATTTTTTTCTGTTTCTGAAATCCGGTGTCAATGATTGCTTCGTTCGCTGTTTCGTTAAATTTCGTGCCTTCGATAATACTTAAACCCGCCATCGCGGCGTATTCGTCAAAATTGATGCCGTCAATCAAACGGTTTCCGAAATTGGTGTCGGCGGCTTTGACCGAATTTTGCCCGATCGGAACCGCGCTTTGGACGCCTTCGGATTTTTCGATTTCGCTTTTCATCGAAACCGGCAAACTGAATGCTTCCGAACCGCTAAACCCGAAGGTGCCGCCGACGCGAAAAAATATTTCCGCGCCGACGTTGGCATCGCGTTTTGCGCGTTCACGCAATGTGCCGTTTGATAAACCGATCGTGAAAACAATCAGCAAAACGCCGACGGCAATACCGAGCACGCTGACGACGGTTCGCGCCGGACGATGAAGCATATTTGAAAAGACGAGATTTTCCATTTCGATTAATTACTTCGGCTCTTTAGACGCCGTCATGGTGTTTGAATTCGCGGCGGAATTGGGCGTTTGAATTTCCTTTTTTTCCTCGATCAGTTCTTCGGGCGATTTCCAGCCGGTTTGTTTGAGCAGCTCAATCGCAAAACGGATCGGAATCGCCATATTGGCGGCGTTGCTTTCGGTAAAAACGCCGAAATTTACGCCGATTACTTTGCCGGTCTGGCCGAAAAGCGGCGCTCCCGAACCGCCTTCCGCCGTTTTCGCGTCGTGGACGATGCGGCGCTGGTCTAAATCGGTAATCGTGCCCTGCGTCGTCAACGGAACAATTTTGCGGCTTTGTGCCAGATAAGTTATCAAAGCCTGTCGCGAACTGCCGAATTTTGCATTAATGGCCTTCGCTTCGGCGTCGTCAACCATCGCCAGAAGTCTGTCAGGTCCGTTCGGATAACCCATCGAAACGACGGTTTTGCCGACGGCCACCGCATCCGAACCCGGATCGAGCGGTAAAACCGGAATATCTGCCGAAAGTAGC
>JBDTZT010000171.1:0-6980 GCA_040005005.1 Actinomycetota bacterium | reverse complement strand
AAACCGCGAGCATTTTGAAATGGGTGTTAAGGATTTAGCTTTGTGCGAAGCGATGTATGCAGGTTGGTTGTCAAAAATGTTGACGCACAAGGTCGAAGGTTTGGAAAATTACGAAAAGATCTTCGACATTTTGAATAATTCCGCGAAATATAACGCGATCAAAGCGTATTTTGAGGTCTGTAAAATTTAAGAATAATTGTCCACAGATTGCCGCAGATAAACACGGATTTAAGAAAAAGATTTATCTGCGGCAATCTGTGTTTATTTGTGGACAATTTTATTCTGTTTTGTCAGTCAATTCTGTGGCAAAATAAAACAATGCCTGATTTACCCGATATCGAACACGACGGTGAAGTTTTAACGGAGAGCGAAACAAAACTCGAAAAACCAAAACTTTATAAAGTCATCTTGCACAATGACGATTTTACGACGCAGGAATTTGTTGTCTTTATTCTTCAACACGTTTTTTTGCGTTCAGACATTGAAGCTTTCACGATTATGCTCAAAGTTCATAACGAAGGAATCGGCATCGCGGGCATTTATTCTTATGAAGTAGCGAATATGAAAGCCGAAAAAGCGATGAATTTATCAAAAGCGCACGAATATCCGCTTCTCTGCACGGTTGAGGAAGAATAGGAATAAAGCAGAAACGCGCCTGTTAAGGAGCATATTAACTCATAAATACACGCTTCTTAACAGGCGCGTTTCTACCAAAACTTAAAAAAGTCAAAATTTAATGCCAAAATTGTAAAATTTCGTTTTACCTTTTTATACACGACGCGCTATAATACTTAAAGCGTGTCGTTTTCCATTTTCTGACACAGTTTCCGCAAAAAACTTCTTTTTCAATTCAAATTATCTTTCTAAACTTCGGAGAACAGATTCAATGTCCAAAATATTTTTTCAATTCAAGCGATTTTCAAATTTCTTTCTTTTAACGGCAATTTTTTCGGTTTTGATGATTGGCGGCTGCACAGTTGATGCAGCGAAGAACGAAGACGGCGAGAAACTGCCGCCCGTGAAAAACACGGATTTACAGGCAAGCATCAAAACGTCCGCCAAAACAACGAGAGGTGCGACGATTGAAATCGAGCAAAATTCGCCCGCCGATACGGTTCGTGTTTTTTACAAAAATCTACGCGAGAAAAAATTCCGCGAAGCAATGTTTTTGACAAATTTGCGTCCGGCAATTGAAGGTTTGACCGATACGGAACTTCAGGATTTGCAGGTTGATTTCGAGCCGATTGCGCAGCAAGTTCCGTCCGACATCGAAATTAACGGCGAAATTATCTCGGGAAATTACGCGACCGTGACGGCAAAATTGCCTGACAACGAATCGAAACAGATCGAATTGCAGGAAATCCGTCTGCGCAAAGACGGCAATTATTGGGTGATCTTGACGGTTGACGAAAAGGCGGAAGAAACGATTAAAAAGGAAGGCAACAAATATTTTTTCAATCTTCGTCTGCAAACTCACGAATCGGAAGCCAAAGCGATGATTGAGCGTGTTTCCAAAGCGCAGATGGTTTATGCCTTGCAAAATAACGGACTTTACGGCGAAATGCCCGCTCTTATTAATAACGGTTTTTTGCCCGAAGATTCGCTGACATCCGATTCAACCGGCTACAATTACAAAGTTGCGCTTTCTTCAGACAAGAAAAAATATTATGCAACGGCTGAACCGGCAATTTACGGAAAGACGGGAAAACTTTCGTTTCTTTTAGAACTCGACGACAAGAAAAATCCGCTCCTGACAGCCAAAGATAATCAAGGACAACCACTTAAGAAGTAAATTTTTTGTATCATTTTGAACATAGTTGTTGTAATTTTGTGGAAAAAGGTTTATAAGTTGTTTAGCTCCCGATCTTTTTTGAGCAAACCGACAAAAAACAACAACAAAAAATGATACGAAAACTGGTTGCAAAGTTTAACAGGTCAATCGCCGAGCGTATAGTTTCGCCGCGCAAAAATTACGAAGTTTCGATTAAGATTTGGTTTGAGCCGGATAAAAACACGGGAAGACTGAAAATGCCCGTGGAAAATATGGTTATCATTGGCGAAACCAAAGATTTAAGCCGTTCGGGTATTGCGTTTGTCGTTTCGGCGATTCGTATTAAGGAAAATTATCTGGTCGGTGAAGGACGAATGCTGAACGCCGAACTTGATTTGCCCGACGGAAAAGTGCAGATGCAGATTGTCGGAAGCCGCTACGAACAAGTCGGACAGCATATTTCAACGGCGCGTTATCTGATTGGCGCAAAAATTACGGAGATGAGTCAGGAAAATCGGGAGGTTTACGAAGATTTTCTGCGTCACGGCAACAAACGCAAAAAAGGAAGCCTGGAATTAGGCATTGATAAAGGCTGAAAGCACCGGCAATTTTCAATTGGCGTTTGGCAATTGAGAAGACATCATTCAAAACAAATTAAAGCGCGAAGAATTTAAGTTCTCTGCGCTTTTTGTTTTGCCCGAATTTCGTGATTTAATTTTTGTGATGAAAGAAAAAGTCGGAATTGGAATTATCGGAACGGGTTTTGCGCGGCGGGTGCAGATTCCCGCCTTTTTGGCGTGTGAAGGCGCGGAAATCGTTTCGGTGGCAAGCGGGCATCTGACAAACGCCGAAAGTGCGGCGCGTGAATTTAAGATCGCGCATTTTACAGATCATTGGCGTGAAACGATTGATAATGCAGACGTTGACCTTGTTTGCATCACCACACCGCCGAACACACATTTTGAAATGGCTTTGCGTTCAATCGAACTCGGCAAACACGTTTTGTGCGAAAAACCGATGGCGATGAATTTGGCAGAAGCGCGAACAATGACTGAAAAAGCGCGTGAAAAAGGCGTTTTGGCGTTGATTGACCACGAACTCAGATTTTTACACGGGCGGCGCAAAGCCTTTGAAATGCTCAGAAACGGCGAGATCGGAAAGATTCGCCACGCGAAAGCAAACTTTCGCGCTCCGCAGCGCGGCGATGCCGGATTGCCCTGGAATTGGTGGTCGGACGCGCGCGCGGGCGGCGGCGCACTCGGCGCCGTCGTTTCACATTCGATTGACTCGCTTTTCTGGTTTCTCGGCGCGGACATTTCACAGGTTTTCTGCGGGCTGCAAACGCACGTCAAAGAGCGCAAAGACGCAAATGGCGAAATGCGTGAGGTGACGACCGACGATGAAGTAAATTTGGTTTTGCGTTTTGCCGACAGCGATTTGACGACGGATGCAACGGCGACAGTTTCGGCTTCGATGGTCGAATATCCGAAATATCAAAACCGGATGGAATTTTTCGGTTCCAGAGGCGCGATTCGCATCGAACATCGCGGCGAAGTTTTTCTCGGCAAAGCAGGCTCAAATGATTGGACGGAAATCGAAACCGATCTCGGCAAAAACATCGAAGGCGTTCCCGACACGGGTTTTGGGCGCGGGTTTATGAATTTCGCGCCCAAAATTATCGAAGCAATTCTGCAGGGAAAAACCGCGATCGAACACGCCGCGACGTTTGAAGACGGTGTGCGAGTTCAAAAGGTTTTGGACGCGGCGCACGAATCGAATGATAAAGGTTGTGCAGTAAAATTTTAATCAGACGCGGATAACGCGGATTCATCGGATTAATGCAGAAACTTTTAAATATCCGCAAAAATCTGTCAAATCGGTAAAATCAGCGTTGCCATTCATCCTATGAAAAAACTTTTCAAGATTTTAGCGGTGGTTTTTACAATTTTATTAATCGGATTTATCATCTTTTTCTTCGGTTTCGCGCCGTCGGTAGTTGAAAAATCGCTCAATCCGGTAATTAATAAACCACCATATCAGGTTTCGGAAAAGACGCGCGCCTTGCACGAAAAACTGATTGTTGCCGATCTGCACGCCGACGCGCTTTTGTGGAATCGGAACTTGCTCGAAAAATCGGATATTTCGCAAGTTGACGTGCCGAAACTGCTCGAAGGAAATGTCGCCCTTCAGGCTTTTACGGTCGTTACGAAAACGCCGCGCGGTCTGAATATCGAAACGAACGATGACAAATCGGACAATATTTTCTGGCTCGCGCTTGCCCAACGCCAACCGCTCGAAAATCTTTCGAGTCTGACGAAACGCGCTCTTTATCAAGCCGCTAAATTAAAAGAATACTCCGATAAATCGGACGGAAAACTGGTGTTAATCAAATCGAAAACTGATTTGAAAAACTTTCTCGAACGACGCAAAACCGAAAAAATCGTCGGCGGTTGGCTCGGCATCGAAGGCGCCCACGCTTTGGACGGAAACCTCGAAAATATTGATGTTTTGTTTGACGCAGGATTTCGGATGATGTCGCCGACGCATTTTTTTGATAACGATCTCGGCGGTTCAGCGCACGGCATTCAAAAATACGGTCTGACCGACAAAGGACGCGAAATGATTCGGCGAATGGAAGCAAAAGGAATGCTCGTTGACGTTTCGCATTCTTCGGCTAAAACGATTGACGATGTGCTGGCGATGGCGACCAAACCCGTCGTCGTTTCGCATACGGGAGTCAAGGGAACTTGCGACAATCAGCGCAATTTGTCGGACGAACAACTCAAAGCAATTGCCAAAACAGGCGGCATCGTTGGAATCGGTTTCTGGGACACGGCAGTTTGCGGCGAAGATGCGCGGAGCATTGCCAAAGCGATTCGCTACGCGGCAAATGTGATCGGCACAGACCGCGTTGCGCTCGGATCGGATTTCGACGGTTCGGTCAAAGTCCCGTTTGACACGAGCGGCGAAGCCTTAATCACCGAAGCCTTGCTGAACGAAAACTTCACCGAAGAAGAAATCGCCAAAATAATGGGCGGCAACGTGGTTAAATTATTAAGCGAGAATCTGCCTGACTAAAAGAAAGATTTGCCCGCTATTAAACGCGAAATTACGCGAAAAGAAAATTATTTAAGAACAAATTGGCCGTTAAGTTTATTATTTCAGATATTTTTACGGGCGTGAATTTCTTATTCCACGCGTACAAAATCCGTTTTGCTTCTGCCGAAAGTTTCCGGTGAATACATTTCTTCGGCTTTGGCGGGCGGCACAACAAAATTTCCGGGCGTGGTGGCGCGGGCGAGATATGAATAATTCCAAACGCCTGCGGAAAGCAAGGTCGTAAATGCTTCGGCACGATTATCGCGTAAATTCTGATATTGAAACCAAAACGAACGCTTTCGCAGTTCGTCGGAATAATTTAAATACGAGTTTCCCGAAACCGCCAAGCCGGGATTGACGATCTCGATTCCGGCGGGCAAATTATCAACGAGCGCGACGTGATAGCGCCGGGTCGGCGCAACCATCTGAACATTTACCCGCACCCGCGCCCCCGATTTTATCGTCCAACTTCCGTCCGAATTTTGCTTAACATCTTCCGCATTGTCAATCGCCTCGTACTTGCGCGAAACTGCAAAACCGTAATCGGCGGCATCCAGTTTCAGATTTTTTGGCGCATATTTCAAACCGATTCGATAGTAAAGCCTTCCATCACCTTGTTTATCGAGAACCAGATTTTGTTTTGCCTCTCGCGTTTGCAGATAATTCATCGGCACGCTTATCAAATTTGAATCGGTCGAGCGACCGACGAATTTTTGCTCGCCCGCAAAGGCGTTTCCAAGCCAGATTTTTGCGACAAAATTCGGCACGGTTTTTTCGTAGATTTGGAAATATTTATCAAGTGCGAGCAAAACAAACGCATTTTCCTGCGTGCTTTGCCAACGTCCTTTAATTTTATTTGCCAACAAACTGCGAACAATTTTTGGAATTAAATTCTCTAAATCCCGACTCTCGACTCTTGACTCTTGACTCTTGACTTTGAGAAGTGCTTCCAAAATTATGCCGTCGGCACGTCTCGCGGAACTCAGCAAAACATATTCGCCATCTTTATAATTCGTGACAAAATGAGCGTTTCCGGCGGTTTCGGTGACGCGATTGAGCAAGTTTTGTTTGATTTCTTCGACTTCGGCGGCCGAATTTTTATCGTCTGCTAAAACCGATAAAAGCCAGCCGAGCGATTCCGCCGAAAGTTTTTCGAGGCCCGCGTCTTGTAATAATTTTTTCGCTTTCGCCGCGTCTTTGTCGCCAAACAGATCGCGCACATAAAGCGCGTAAGCCGAAATTGCCGAGCGCGATTCCGGCGAGTAGGTTTCCGGTAATTTTGATTCGATATTTTTTAAATAATACAACGATCTAGCGGCTATTTCATCCGGAACCGCGTAACCTTTTGCTTTTGCGCGGGCTAATGCATGAGCGACGTGAACCGACACGAATGGAAAACTTTCGTCATCGCTGCGCCAGAAACTAAAGCCGCCGTCAGCGTGTTGAAGTGATTGCAAACGCGTGATGTCCGATTTCATTTTCGCTTCGATTTCGCTTTTTGTCGGTAAGTCTTTCGCGTCAAAAGCCGTTAGCACATCACGCAATGCCGCGACCGAAAGCACCCGCGAAGAAATTTGTTCACTGCATTCAAACGGATAATTTTGCAGATAGATAAAGGCGTCGGTAAGTTCCTGCAGCTGCGTCGAACTCGTCGTCACCTCCAAACCGCCGAAATCGGGATAAACGTCTTTCGGCGCAAAAATCGTTTGCAAAATCGCGCCGTTTTCTTCGGTCGTGCCGTAAGTTGCAAAGGCTTCGCTCGTTGCGGGCGTGTAAACGGGAAACTCGATCTCGGCGGCATCGGCAAAATTTCCGCTCGCCGCGCCTATTTGAAAACGCGCCATTCCCGCTTTTTCACTCGCAATCGAAAAACGAATTTCAGCGCGGTCATTTGCCGCAACTGTTACTTTTTTGCCGTTTCCGCCCGTCAAAAATGCATTGCCGGCACGAATTGCGACATTGATCGTCAAAGGCTTATCGGTCATATTTTGCAAAATGACGGGAAGCTCCGCCTTGTCGCCGAAATTCATAAAGCGCGGTGCCGACGGGCGAATTTGCAGGGATTGTTTCGCCGTGATCGAAGATTCGCCCAAGCCGAATTGTTTCGATT
>JBDTZT010000170.1:0-6987 GCA_040005005.1 Actinomycetota bacterium | reverse complement strand
GATATTAGAAATAGGTTGGACTTTTGCTAACATCTAACAACAGGCATCTGACATCTTGATTGGTTTTTACGCAAAATTTGCGAACAAAGTTTAGATGCAGAAATTTTAACACAGTCAGAGGAAAATTATGGAACGCGACAATTTAATGCACGGCGCCCGCACGGCGATGAATCACAATCTGGAAATCCGCGAATGGACGGAAATTTATTTGAAAAACAAAACCCGCGAAGAAAAAACGGAAATGACGGACGAGGAATTTGATAAATTCTGGAAATATCACAAACCCGAAATTATGCACGCCGGCGCGGCCGAAGCCGTGCAGGCTTATAAACAGCGGAATTCGTGAATGGTAATTTGTTTTAAGTTTAGTTTCAGCGAGTTTGTTTGTGAATTACAATTTAAAAATAATCCATTTTCGGAGAATCCGTTATGACAAAAAAACTGTTGTTTTTGCTGCTCGTTCTGCTTTCGCAAACGCTCATCTTTGCACAAACGCCAAACGCTCCTTCTCCGCGCGAGCATTTATTAATGGATTTCGGATGGCGTTTTGCTTTTGGGCATCCATCCGACACAAAAAAAGATTTCGGCACGGGAACGGGCTATTTCTCTTATCTGAGCAAAACGGGTTACGGCGACGGCGCGGCTTCCGCCTCATTTGACGACCGGGCGTGGCGAAAATTGGATTTGCCGCACGATTGGGCGGTCGAAATGCCTTTTTCCAAAGATGGCAGTCCGAGTCACGGTTTCAAAACGGTTGGGCGAAATTTCCCCGAAACGAGCGTCGGCTGGTATCGCAAAACTTTTACGATTCCGGCAAACGATCTTGGTCGCCGAATCAAGGTTGCCTTTGATGGTGTCTTTCGTAATTCAATCGTCTGGGTCAACGGTCATTATCTCGGCAATGAACCGAGCGGCTATAATGGTTTTGAATATGACATCACGGACTATCTGAATTACGGCGGCGAAAATGTGATTGCCGTTCGCGCTGATGCAACGATGGAAGAAGGCTGGTTTTATGAAGGCGCGGGAATTTACCGGCACGTTTGGCTAAATATTTATAACGACCTGCATATTGCCGCCAACGGAACCTTTGTGACTGCTGAGGTAAAAAATAACGAAGCTGATGTCAGCGTCAAAGTGAATGTCAGCAATGACGGCAAAACCGCGAAAACCTTCGACATTTTGCAAACAATCGTTGACGGTGACGGAAAACCGATCGCCAGCGGAAAATTAAAAGAGCTGACGCTCAATCCGTTTGAAAGCAAAGAATTTCCGGCAGTTATCAATCTTAAAAATCCGCGCCGGTGGTCTTTGGAAACGCCGTATCTGCATAAATTGGTGACGACCGTTATCGAGAAAGGAGAGGTCTCGGATAAATACGAAACGACATTCGGGATTCGCACTATCCGCTTTGATGCCAACGAAGGTTTTTTTCTCAACGGAAAACACATCGAACTGAAAGGCACAAACAATCACCAGGACCACGCCGGAGTTGGTTCGGCGATGCCGGACGGGTTGCAGGATTTTCGGATCAAAGCGTTAAAAGAAATGGGAGCCAATGCCTACCGCACTTCGCATAATCCGCCAACGCCCGAACTGCTTGACGCTTGCGACCGTCTCGGAATGCTCGTGATTGACGAAAACCGTCAGATGGGCGCAAGTTCGACGCAGCTCGGCGATTTGAAAAGAATGATGCTTCGTGACCGAAATCATCCGAGCATCATTGTCTGGTCAATCGGCAATGAAGAATGGGCAATTGAGGGAAACGAAACGGGCGCCCGCATCGCTTCGACGATGCAAAGTTATGCTAAGACGATTGACGCGTCTCGTTACATCACCGCCGCGCTGAGCAGTTCTTGGACGAGCGGAATTTCCGATGTGATAGATGTCATCGGTTACAACTACATCGCGCACGGCAACACTGACGAACATCATAAAAAATTTCCCGATCAACCGGGTTTCGGAACCGAAGAAGGTTCGACGAGGGCGACGCGCGGCATTTACTTTGACGATGATAAAAAACAATATATTGCCGCCTACGACCGCAAACCGATGTCTGATTTTTACAGTCTTGAGGAAGGTTGGAAATATTATGCGGCGCGTCCATATTTGGCGGGAATGTTTATCTGGACAGGCTTTGATTATCGCGGCGAGCCGACTCCGTTTGGCTGGAATTCGGTGACCTCTTACTTCGGTATGATGGATTTGTGCGGTTTCCCGAAAGACAATGTTTATTATTTGAAATCGTGGTGGACGGACGAAACTGTTTTGCACATTCTGCCGCACTGGAATTGGCCGGGAAAAGAAGGGCAGGAAATTGACGTTTGGACATACAGTAACTGTGATGAGGTTGAACTTTTCTTAAACAAAACAAGTCTCGGCAAGAAAAAAATGTCAGTCAACGGACATTTGGAATGGAAAGTAAAATATAATCCGGGAACGCTCGAAGCCGTCGGCTATAAAAACGGAAAAAATGTTATCCGCGACGCGGTTCAGACAACTTCACAGCCGTCAGCCGTCAAATTGACCGCCGACAATTCGGTCATCAAAGCGAATAAAGAAGACATTTCCGTCATTACGATTGAAACCAGAGACAAAAATAATCTGTTTGTCCCGACCGCTGACAAAGAAATGACGTTTTCAATTCAAGGTCCGGCTAAAATAATCGGCGTCGGCAACGGCAATCCGATTTCTTTGGAAGCCGACCGCTATTTTGAAACAATTAATGTTTCAAGCATTGAAAACTTAAAAGAAAAGTATGTCGGCGATGTAACAAACCTCGCTGAACTTACCGCCGATTTTGATGACGCGGCGTGGCAGACGGCATTTACCGAAGACCGCGACGCGAAATTCGGTGAACGTGTGAAAACTATTGTTTACCGGGGAAGTTTTAATTTGCCCGAGAATTTCAGCGATGCCGCCGTCAATTTTTTCTATAACAGTATCGGTCAAGCGCAATCGATTTACATCAACGGTCGCGAGATTGCCAAAGAAATTCCTGAAAATAAACGGGGCGATTCTTTTGTTTTGGACAAAAATTTTCTTCACAAAGGGCTTAACCGCATTGCCATCATTGCTAAGCCGTTATTAAAAAAGCAACGCTGGGACAACGTCAATCAAAATCCCGGACTTATCCAATTAGTTTTTCCGTCGCCGGCTTGGAAACGAAATTTGTTCAGCGGTTTAGCACAGATAATTATTCAATCAACCGGCGAATCAGGCGACATTATCCTGAAAGCGGCGGCTGAAGGGTTACCACCGTCTGTTTTGAAAATCAGATCAGTAAAAACTCCAATCCGAGCTAATGTGCGCGGATTATAAACAATATTAAAATTCTAAACTGCATAACTTAATTTTTCTTCTCAAATTTGAGCGCGCCCGAATTCATACAATACCGCAAGCCGGTTGGTTTTGGCCCGCATATGATGTTTGTTTGCGGTTTCTGAAGCAATCTGTATTACTTATTACGAAACGGTGAAGCATTTTTATTCCGCGCCGCAAATAAAATTCAAAGACATTCGCGCCGGACTTTGCCAGGACACTTTTTCGGCGCATTGGAGCATAGAACACGATGTGATGAATGTTTTGATTTTGAGTGTGCGGATCAACGGCGTAGAATTAGCAACGGAGCTTGTGAAAACTTTTCTGGCGGCGGAGTTTTCCAACGAGGAATGACACGTTCGCCGTTTGAGAAAAATTCACGCGCTCGAGCAAAAAAAAATTTACAAAAGATACACAGGTGATTTAATTTATGGACGCAACAATAACAACAAAAACAGAACAAAATCCGCTGCAAAAACTTGCGGCATACGGGCAATCGCCGTGGTTCGACTTTATCCGCCGCAATCTGATTACGAGCGGTGAACTGCAAAGATTGATTAACGAAGAAGGCTTAAAAGGCGTGACATCGAATCCCGCAATCTTTGAAAAAGCTCTTTCCGCCGGCGATGATTACAAGGATTTTATCGCCGAAAACGCGGCAACGACGAAAGATGCCGTCGCACTTTATGAGCAAATCGCCATCCGCGATATTCAGGAAGCGGCGGATATTTTGAAATCGGTTTATGACGCGACGAACAAGCGCGACGGTTACATTAGTCTCGAAGTTGCGCCGATGCTGGCAAACGAAACAGAAAAGACTTTGGAAGAAGCCAGACGTTTGTGGAAACTCGTCAACCGTCCGAATCTGATGGTCAAGGTTCCGGCGACCGACGCCGGAGTTCCGGCAATCAAGCAATTGATTTCCGAAGGCATCAACATCAATGTGACGCTTCTTTTTTCGCAAGACGCTTACGCCCGAGTCGCCGAAGCTTATGTCGCCGGACTCGAAAAATACGCGACGGAAAACGACGATTTGAGTTCGATTGCCTCGGTCGCCAGTTTTTTTGTTTCAAGAATTGACAGTTTGGTTGATTCACAAATTGAAGAAAAATTAAAAGACGCGAACGGCGAAGAAAAAACTTTGCTTGAAAACTTGCGCGGCACGGTAGCGATTGCGAACGCGAAAATGGCGTATCAGGCTTACGAAGAAATTTTTTCGGGCGTCCGTTGGGAAAAATTAGCAGGAAAAGGCGCACAAACGCAGAGAGTTTTGTGGGCTTCGACGGGAACGAAAAACGCCGACTACCGCGATGTTTTGTATATCGAAGAATTGATCGGCGAAGATACGGTGAACACGATTCCGCCCGCAACGTGGGACGCTTTCCGCGACCACGGCCATTTGCGAAAAAGTCTGACGGAAAACGTCGGGGGCGCGAAAAAGACGCTCGAAGATCTGGAAAAAGCGGGAATTTCTTTAAAAGCGGCGACCGATAAATTACTGGTTGACGCGGTGCGTCTGTTTGTCGAACCATTCGACAAAATGATCGCGGCGGTCGAAAAGGCGATTGGAGAACATAAAAAATAAGTTTGAATCCCATGGCTTTCAGGCTGCCGAAAAATTTGCAAACGGCGGTCGAAGCGACGATTCAAGATTGGCAAACGGGAAAATTGAAAAACTTTGGGCCCAAGAAGCTGAAATCTGGACGAACACAGACGAAGCGAAATGGCTAGGTTGGCTTGATATTGTCGAGCGACAACTCGCCGGTCAACAAAAATTCGCCGACCTTCAAGCAGAAGTCGGCGCGGAAAATTTCTCGCATATTTTGCTGCTCGGAATGGGCGGTTCGTCGCTTTGTCCCGAAGTTTTGAGTTTTACCTTTGACGACGCGGAAGATTTGCCCGTTCCGAATCAAAAATACACTTTCGGTCTTGTCAAAGCGGCGCAGGCGCGCGGCGATTTTGTTGATAAATTACAAAAACCACAAATACGGTAAGCGACAATAATACAAAACTTGTCAGCTTACCGTATTTGAAATTTGAAATTCATCCTTATTGCGTATCTTTGCGGCGTTCGATCAATTCCTGCGTATTTTTCGGCACGTTCGAGAAAAAATTGAAGCCGGTTAAATTTTCGACTGTATCAACCGAAACCCGGAAATCGCGCCATGGCGCATTGATGTTAAGCGGCGGCTGATTTGGGACAATAATTCCGATTGTTCGGGTGGCGCGCGTTATTCTCTGCAAATCATTGGTGCCGTTCGGCAAAACGAGCACGACTTTCCAAGTAGATTGCGGAACGACGATTCTGCCGTTGGCGATTGTGCCGATATTTCCGACCGGACCGGAAACAATATAAATTTCGTTGCCCTGACCTGCCAATGTCCGGCAATAGCTTTCAAAATCTTCCCATGGACCTTGATTATTGGCGGGAAGCTGCGGAACAAAGTTGGTCATCAGAAATGTCGCCGAATTGTTGGCCACCGAATTCGTCCGGTCGCCTGACGGACACATATGTCCGCGATCATAACCCGAACCCGAATAATCCGTATCCGTAACCTGATACCAACCTGCCGGAAGTGACGGATCGGGACGAAAATCGTCCTGACGCGGAGTTGAACCAAGCCAATTGCTATCCAAACGCCAGGCAACCCAGTTCGGCGTCGCCTTGCTCCGGTTGTGCGAAAGCGTGTACTGCGGTTTGACCAGCAAATAATTGTTTTCATTCGCAATATCCGGTGTTGCGTTGCTCGGATTGCCTAAAAGTAACGGGTCTTCATCCGGCAGCGGAGCATTGACGTTGATGTTTTGATTAAGATTGACGGTTCGTGCTTGGGCGTCCGAAGCAACTGCCGGAATACTCCGGTTGCCGCCGACCGTTCCGACCGGAATTGTTGCCAGAAAGGAAAAAACATTGTCATTCGGCGTTACGTCGCCGTTCGTGCCGTTGTCGAAAAATGTTTGCGAAGCCAAGCCGCCGATCCCCGTCAAATCGGCGACGACCGTAATTCCGGTGCTTGGCGGAGTCGTCGCCGGAATGACGGTAACGGTGAATAACGTGTTTCCGCCCGGCGTAACCGATGTCGGGCTGGCTGCAATCGAGGCTTGGAAAGAACCGATTTGGGTTGACGAATTGCGCGGCACCGGCGTGCCAATTGTAAAATCGGCATTGTTATTGTCGGTGTCGGTATTGCCGCCGTTTTTTCTGATTCCGGCGGTGGTCGCGATTAAGGCTGGGGTGGCGGCGGTTTCAGAACAATTAGCCGAACCGTAACCGACCAAATCAACGATGCTCGGGTCAGCCGGACAAGCAGCGGCGGGCAGTCTGGTTGAAATATTGACCAGCGCGAGCTTGCCGTTAGTTGAGGAGAGATTCGGAATAAAACCTTCCGGTTGGAGAACCGGCACGACAAAATCAGGTGTTGGAAGCGCGCTTCCGACCGTCCCGTTTGACGCAAATTGCAGCAAAAAATACTGTCCGGGTTGAAGCGAAAAATTTGGCAGAGGAAAAGCCGGCAACCAAGTTGAGCCGGTCGCCGATCCATACTGAACCGACCAACCGTTTAAATTGACAGGCGCGTTTCCGCGATTATACAGCTCGACAAAATCGTTTGTATATTGAGCACCGGCCAATCCGCCGCCGCCGTAGAATTGACTGATAACGATATT
>JBDTZT010000169.1:0-7012 GCA_040005005.1 Actinomycetota bacterium | reverse complement strand
GACCGACGCGGCCGAAAGATTCGCCCGCGTGGCGACCAGATTTTTAGGCGTAAAGCCCGCAAAACTCGAAGCTATCGAAGTTTTTGGAATTGACGAATTGAAATAAATTAAGGGAAACTTTGCCCGCGCACAGACACGAAACATACGAAAAAACCATAAAAACTTTTGTCTGATTTTCGTGTTTTTAGTTGTTGCCTGCGAGAGCAAAAAATAAAATGAGTTACGAAAGAATTGACAGCCGCGCACTCGACCAGTTGCGCCAGACGCGCATTACACCGAATTATTTACCGTATGCCGAAGGTTCGGCGTTAATCGAAGTCGGGAACACAAAAGTTATCTGCGCGGCAACGGTTGAAGAACGCGTGCCGCCATTTCTGCGGAACAAAGGAACCGGCTGGGTGACGGCGGAATACGCGATGCTTCCGCGGGCGACGAATACGCGCACCAATCGCGAAACTCTTCGTCCTTCAGGCCGGACGCAGGAAATTCAGCGGCTCATCGGGCGCAGCCTGCGCGCCGTCGTTGATACCAAACTTTTGGGCGAACGCCAGATTATTATTGACTGCGACGTTCTGCAAGCCGACGGCGGAACGCGTTGCGCGTCCATTACCGGCGCGTGTGTGGCACTTGCGTTGGCAGTCAAAAAAATGCTGATTTCCGGCAAATTAAAGAAAAATCCATTACTTTCGGAAGTTGCTGCGGTCAGCGTCGGCATCGTCGAAGGAACTGCGCTTTTAGATTTGGCTTACGCCGAAGATTCAACCGCCGAAGTTGATATGAATATCGTCTGCACCGGTTCGGGCAAATTCATCGAAATTCAAGGCACCGCCGAACGCCAACCTTTCACGAGCGAACAAATGTCAGAAATGCTCGCCCTCGCCGAAAAAGGAATCAACCAGCTTTTCACGATTCAGCGTTACGCTTTAAATAGCTAAATATTATTTTCTTAGAAGAATATTTCCCGTACCATTTCTGTTTTTTCATGAACTGAACTTTGTTTGTGATTAAGAAAGGCTCAACATCTTTGTTGTCTGCCGTTGTCGTTGGATTACCATTTTATCATTTTAATAAATTTATCAAACTTTTCTATTCCTTTTTCTGCCGGGTAATGTCTAATAAATTCAGTCTTTTGAAATGGTTTTGTATAATACTCAAAAGTCCAATTTTGAATGTGCTGGTCAAATGTTATGTGAAGTGCTTCTCTATTCCACTCAATCGGGTTGTAGATACTTACAACTAATTTGTCCATTGAAGTATAAGCAAAAAGTCGCTCTGAAAGTTCGGAAGAATTTATATGTTGAGCGAGTTTGGCAATATTGTCTGTATATACTTCGTCAAACCACTTTGTAAAATGCTCTTCAATTTCGTTCCAAGAACGAGCTTTTGCCGTTTCAGGAATGTATTTTTTTGTCATAACTTTTAAGAGTTCAAGCTAACGCTTAAATTGCCAAATTTCGTGAACAAATCTTATTTTCTCCGCAAAATCTCGCCCGGTAAATTTCCCGTCGTTTTGCCGTTTTCCCAAACCTTTTGACCGTTCACAAAAACGATTTCAATGCCTTCCGATAAATTTTGCGGTTGGGTGAAAGTTGCAAGGTCTTTGACGCGGTCTTTATCGAATAAAACAAGGTCGGCTTTCATTCCTTTTTTGATTAAGCCTCTGTTTTTCAAACCCAATCTTTGGGCTGGAAAAGCAGACATTTTGCGGACGGCTTCTTCGAGTGAAAACCAGTTGTTTTCGCGGACAAAGCGTCCGAGAACTTTGGTAAATGTTCCCGTGCCGCGTGGATGCCGGCTGCCGATTCCGCCGTCGCTTGCAACCATTATCCAAGATTGCGTGTAAAACGCTTTCATGTCCGCTTCGTTCATCGAATTGCAGACTACGCCCGCACCGCCGTCTTTGACGATTTGGATATAAACATCAACGGGCGAAACATTCTGCGTTTTGGCGATTTCTTCCAGAGTTTTACCTTGATAATCGCGATGCGCCGCACAACTCGTGATCAAAACCTTATCCGCGCCGCCGACATTGCTTAAACTTATTTCGACTTCGTTGCGGTCTTCGTATCGCCGCGAAGGCACAAGCACCGTAATTGTTGAAGCCCAAGCGGTGTAAGGATAACAATCGGCGGTAATATCAAAACCTTTCCGGCGTTCCGTTTCAATCAAAGCGATGGCTTCGGCAGATTTCCCCCAAACATTGCGGTTACCCATTTTGATGTGCGAAATCTGTACGGGAAGTTTGGCTTCTTTGCCGATACGAATTGCCTCGCGCAAGGCATCGAGCATTCCTTCTTCCTCGTCGCGCATATGCGTCATATAAATTCCGTTATATTTCGCGGCAACTTTTGAAAGCGCAATCAATTCCTCGGTCGAAGCCGAAAAACCGACATCATATTCAAGTCCCGACGACAGACCAAATGCGCCTTCCTGCATCGCCTGTTCCATCAAGATCAGCATTTTTGCGAGTTCTGCCTCGGTCGTTTGACGTTTGTAATCGCCGTTCATAACTTCCTCGCGCAAGCTCGCGTGTCCGATAAACGCCCCGACATTCGGCGCGATTTTCCCTGACAGTTTGGTGAAATAATCGCTTAAAGGAAAAGGCGAATCGCCGTCAGGTCCGACCAAAATTGTCGTAATTCCTTGCGAAACCTGATTCGTTGCCGTTCCTTCCGTTTGCAAACCGCTTTCGGAATGATTATGAATATCAATAAAACCCGGCACAAGAATTTTACCGTTCGCGTCCAAAACCGTTTCCCCCGTTTTTGCCTTAATGTTGCCGATTTTGACAATTTTATCGCCTTTGATTCGCACATCACCGCGAAAACCGGAGCGTCCGCTTCCGTCAATAATTATCGCATTACTGATAACAATCGAACCCGTCTGCGCCGAAATAAAAGAAATCAAAACAAGCGTCCAAATAAACGTCCAAAAAATTTTCTGCAAAGTCTTTTTCATACTGCAAATAATAGGCGAATTGCTCTAATCAGTCCAACAAGCTAGAATGTAGCTCAAATTTATCAGCGGAAAACAATTTTTTGAATCTTGGCAACAACATATGTTTAATGAAGGTCAACAAATCGGCGGTTATACACTTATCAATAAACTTGGAAAAGGCGGATTCGGCGAAGTCTGGCTGGCGGAAAAACGCACACAATTTGTCACGAAAAAAGTTGCCGTCAAACTTCCGCTTGACGAACAGGTTAATTTCGACGCGATCCGGCAGGAAGCGACGCTTTGGGAACAGGCGAGCGGACACGCGAATGTCCTGCCGATCATTGATGCCGATATTTACGACGGACAAGTCGTGATCGTCAGCGAATACGCCGACGCCGGTTCGCTGGCTGACCGATTAAAAGCGCAAGGCAGATTTTCAGTGCCGCAAGCCGTTGAGATGACGATCGGAATTTTGAACGGTCTGCAATATCTTCACACCAAACACATCATTCATCGCGACATCAAACCGCAAAATATTCTGCTGCAGGGTGATACGCCGCGCCTTGCGGATTTCGGCATTTCGCGGGCGATGCAGAATACTGCGGTGAGCTCGACGATTGTCGGCACGGACGCGTATATGTCGCCCGAAACGTTTGAAGGCAATCGCAGTATTCAAACCGATATTTGGGCAGTCGGCGTTGTGCTTTATCAATTGCTGACCGGAATCCTGCCGTTTCCGCAGGATCATCCGACGGAAAGAATGTTTGCAATTTTGATGAAGGATTTCGCGCCTTTGCCAGGCGAGCTTCCGGACGATTTGCGAAAAATAATTAAAAAAGCACTGGCAAAAAATCCGACCGAGCGTTTTCAGACAGCTTCGGAAATGGGCGATGATTTGAAGGATTTTCTGTACACTATTTCATCACCCGTTAAACGCGCGAATCTCTCGCCGACAATGCCGGTCACGCAACTGGCGGTTCAGCAGGATTTTTCACCGCCGTCAAATATTATCGCGGAAACGGTCGCCGTGAAATCACAGACTGCGCCGCAGCAAGCGGATACATTGGTTTATAATGCTAGTAATAATCAATTAAAAAATGACAAACCGAAAAATCCTTTTCTGAAATTTGCCGTGATCGCCGTAGTCGCCGTGATCGCCGTGACGGTTTTCGGCGGAATCTTGACAGCCGGTTATTTTGCCTATCGAAAAGTTGATTCAAGCAATTCGCAAACTCTTTCAAATAATCCGCAAACCGGTTCCGGCAACACCGCGCCGACAATCACCCTGAGAGATGTTTCAGCGCAGGATATGGAATTGATCTTAGAAAATTCATCTCCCGAACAATTAAAGACATTGGCGGAAAATCCCGACAAGAAAAAAGCGGCGGTCGATGATCTGAAACAACTTTTGGCAATGGCGGCTGAGGCTGAAGCTGAAGGAATTACCCAAAAACCAATCAATAAAATTGTATTGGAATTTAGCGAAAAGCAGATGATTGCTCTCGATTACGACAAAAGAAAAATTGCCAATGCTAAATCGCCGCCGCTTTCAAGTGTTTCAGACGCCGATGCAAAAGTCTTTTTAAATAAACCGGGAAACGACCAAAAATTCAACGAATATTTTAGAACTTTTAAAGAACTCGAAATTATTCCCAAAGATAACCAACCTTCCGAAAGCGAGGTGGCAAAAGCCAAATTAGATTGGGCGAAAATTGAAATTGCTTACGAAAGAGCGCTGTCCGAAAAAGCGAATTTGAGCGATAGAGAGCGTCGCAAACTCGAGCTTCAGGTGAAATTACAACAAGCCCGGTTTTTGGCGGAAAGATATCGCAAAGAAATTCTCGAGCCGAAATTAACCGCCACGACCGAACAAATCGACGCTTACAAAAAAGAGCATCCCGAATATGATACGGCAAACAAAAAAGCCAAAGCCAAAGAAATTCTGCAAAGAGTCAAAGCCGGAGAAGATTTTGCGAAACTCGCTAAGCAATTTTCTGACGACATCGGAAGCAAAGATAAGGGCGGACTCTATGAGAATGTGTCAAAAGGCACTTTTCTGCTCGAACTCGAACAAGCCGCGCTTGCCCTCGAACCCGGACAAATTGCTCCAAATGTCATTGAAACTTCGATGGGTTTTCACATTGTCAAACTCGAAAGAAAAGGCGAAACCTATGATATGCGCCACATTTTTCTTTCAACAATGGTCAAAGACCCCGAAGATTCTTCAGCGAAAGAAATTCCGCTCAAAGATTTCATACAATCAAAACTACAGGAGAAAAAACGAAAACAAATTTTGGACGACCTTGTGATCAAAAACAAAATAAACGTCGCGGGTGATTTCAAGATTCCGCAAAATTCAAAATAAGAAATATTGCAGTCATTTTAAATATAAAAAGATAATTACGGCTGAAAAATTTAATTTAATAGACTATAAATAATTTGAGAGGTTTAATATAGATTTGAACGAAAAACAATTTGATGGAAAATCGGCGATCGTGACGGGCGGAACGCGCGGAATCGGGAAGGCGATTGTGTTGGAATTGGCGCGGCGCGGCGCGAATGTAGCTTTTAATTATTCAAAAAGCGTATCTGAGGCTCAAAAGTTAAAGGCGGAAATTGAAGCATTGGGCGTGAAGGCGTTGGCGGCACAGTGTGATGCGGCAAATACCGAAAGTTCGGCGGATTTTGTCAAGAAGGTGACGGCCCAGTTCGGGACGGTGCATTATTTAATCAACAATGCCGGAATTACCCGCGACACACTGATTTTGCGGATGAAGGAAGACGACTGGGATGCGGTCATTGACACTAACTTAAAAGGCGCGTGGAATTTCTCGAAAGCCGTTTTGCGTCCGATGATGAAGAACGAAAACGGCGGCTCGATTCTGAATATTTCGTCAATTTCGGGCGTTGTCGGAATGCTCGGACAGACGAATTATTCGGCATCGAAGGCGGGAATGATCGGTTTGACAAAAGCTTTGGCAAAGGAAATTGCGAGCCGCCGCATTACGGTCAACGCGCTTGCTCTCGGTTTGATCGAAACCGAAATGGCGGCAGAGATGAACGCCGAATTCCGCGAAAAAATCCTCGCGCAAATTCCTTTGGGACGACTCGGAAACGTTCAGGAAGTCGCCGAAATCGCGTGTTTTATGCTGTCCGATTCGGCGCGTTACATTACAGGCCAGGTCATTCAACCCGACGGCGGACTTGCTATGTAGGAATTACGAATTGTTTTTTTCTTTAATTCGTAATTGATTTTTATGTCTTTAAAATATCAAACCGAAGAACCTCAGACGGATGAAACATCGTCCGAACAGACGCCGAATGTTGAGCGCGTGGCGCCCGTGATTCCGTATTATTCGATTATCTTAATCGCTAGTCTGGTGGCGGTTGCAGTGTTTCAAATTTTGGTTGACGGAAAAAATCCGGTAGTGTTCGGCGATGAATCTTCGATGATAGCCGGATTCTTAAAACCGGCTTTTCTGCATGGACAATACTGGCGAATTCTGACGGGCGCGACTCTGCACGGCGGTTTGATGCATCTCGGCTTTAATTGTTATGCGCTTTATGTTCTCGGCAAACTCGTCGAAACACTTTCAAATCGGGCGCATCTGGCAATCGTTTTTCTATTGTCGGCAATTGGCGGAGGTATTTTGAGTTTGGTCTTTTTGCCTCAAGGAGTTTCCGTCGGCGCGTCGGGCGGAATTGTCGGATTTCTCGGTTATCTGGCGGTTTACGGCTATCGCCGCCGCGAACTGCTGACCTCATCGTTTCTCAAAAACATCCTTTTTAACATCGGATTTATTGCGCTTTACGGCATCATGCTTCGTGATTCGATTGATAATTTCGGGCATCTCGGCGGACTTCTGACCGGCGCGGTTTACGGATTTTTTCAAATTACTGCCGATATTTACAAAGACCCGCGCCAAGCCGGCAAAGCGGCGGAGATTTGCGGTTTGATCGCGCTCGGAATCTTTCTTACGACCTGTCTTTTCAGTATTTTACTGCTTTTACGGATTTTTTAGCCGGTTTTTTGCGGAAGGCGCACGCGCGAAAGTCGAGGGCTTAAACTCTGATT
>JBDTZT010000168.1:0-7031 GCA_040005005.1 Actinomycetota bacterium | reverse complement strand
GCTCGCCGCCAAATACCATCACGAAAGATTGGACGGGCGCGGTTATCCTGACGGGCTGTATGACAAGGAAATTCCGTATATTGCGAAAATAGTAAATCTTGCCGATTCGTTTGACGCGATGACGACCGACCGGCCGTATAAACGCCGTCGTCCGGCAAACGAAATTGTCGAAGATTTGCAAAGAAATTCAGGCAAGCAATTTGCGCCTGAACTGGTCACGGCGTTTTTCAAAGGAATGTTGAAAGAATTGACCGGCGAAAACAAAGACAAACGTTTTCGCCGGCTGCTCGGACGCGAATATATGGAAGCCGAAGGAATTGTCCCGATGCTCAAAAACGCGCTCAATGGAATGAACGGAACTTCGAGCTTGACGCTCGTTAGTTTGGATTAACGGTTTGATGCGGCGTGCTTATTGCGCTTCATTTTTGTTCTCCTGGAAGGGAAGCGTGAAACGGAATGTTGAGCCTTGACCTGGTTTGCTGTTTACTGTGACTTGACCGCCGTGAGCCTCAACAAATTGCTTAACAATGGAGAGTCCAAGTCCGATCCCGTCTTTTCTCTCCGGATCAGTTTCTAGTTTCTCGAATATTTTTTCGAGCCGGTCGGCAGGAATACCCGCGCCGTTGTCACTGACCCGGCATTCGATCAATCTGGCTTTCTCAATCTTTCTCGCCGTGATAGTAACTTCTCCATACGGACTGTATTTAATGGCGTTGGAAATCAAATTCTGAAAAATCAGCGTCAAACGATTAGCATCGGCAAGCACCGAAATCTCTGCCGGCACATTATTAATCAGCCTCGTGTGAGAAGTTTCAGTTAACGGTTGAAAGTCGCTCACAAGACGTTCGACAAGCACCCGCAGATTTACTTCACCACGCTCCAACTTTCCATTTGCGTCCACGTTCAAGTTAACTTCTTCCTGCACCACTTTGATAATCAGCGCATCCATGCGTTTGACGTTACGGCGCAAAGTTTCGAGCAGTGAAGAAGCCTGCTGGGTCTTCGCTTCGATAGGAAGAGTGGCTTCAAGAAGTTTCGCCACCATCATCACAGTAGAGAGCGGAGTCCGCAGATCATGCGCGACAAAGGACAAGTGTTCCTCGCGCCGTTGCTGTACTTCGACGGCTTTTTGCGCCGCGTAAGTCTTCACCGCGAGACCAATCGCTCCGTCAATAACACGGTTAAGGATCAGGTTTGACTTTCCAAAAAGGCGCAGCCCATTGCGTTCGGTCACATTCTGTATCACGTTGCGCAGTGCGTTATACTCTGCCACAACCTCTTCGACATCAAAACCGAGACGCAACCGCTCCAAGCCATGAATGACAGGATTTTCCTTTAACTCTGCCTCGATCACCGTTAATCCCGCATCGATCATTGTTTCGTCATTACACGCCTCAAGTTCGCAGGCTAGTTCTTCAAGTAAATCCGGGAGATGATCGTTGAGCGTTGGTGTGTCGAGATGCTTTGCAACGGGAAGCAACCGCACCTCCTGCCGCCATTCGGCGAGCAAGAGTTCGTGTTCCTGCCTGATAAGTTCCGCGAGTTTGTAGAGGTCTTTAATTGACAATTTTTATCCCGTTTTCGATCCACTTTTTGAAATACTAGTTGTATATTAGCATATACCGGCTGTCGGGGTATGACACTCAATGTTCAAGTAAAATCGCCGAAATTCATTCCGACAAAAGCCATTTTTCGGCTTCGGCGGCATTGTTGAAAACGCGGCTCAGTAATCCGCGATTGGTGGCAACTGTTTCGCCGAATTTGTTGAGTTGTTGTTGTTCGCCCTGACGGTCAACAAAAGCGACGCGGATGCCGACAAATCCGATTTCCAGAATTTCCGAAGCAAACTGATACATATCCGCCATCGAAACATTTTCCGCAATATCTTCCTCGATCAGAACCTTTTTGCATTTGGATTTTTTACATTCGGCGGCAATTTCCTGCCAATATTGTTTTGAGATTTCATAACTGTCTTCTTCGCCTGATACAAAGGCGTAAAGATATTGCGGACGATACTCGAAAGACATTTCGTATGGTTTGGAAGAATCAGGGGTTTTTGGTATTTTGCCTTCCACGAGAATACAAAATATCAGACTTTTTTGTTAAGAATCAAAAGCGAAAATGCTTTTTTTACATAACAAAAGAAAATTCGCTTTTAATTAGGTTTTTTATGGTAAATAGCGATTCGGAATCGGCACATCATTGCTCAAACCGAATTGTACTATCGAAATTCCCGCCGTTGATCTGTTGAGATACCAAATTCCGCCGCGATAAACGGCAATATCCGATTTGCCGTCGCCGTCATAATCGCCCGGCGCGAGAATATCATCTGCCAAACCGAATTGGACAAAATCATTTCCGCCCGCGCTTTTACGGATATACCAAGTTTTGTCCGACGGACGAAAGACTGCCAAATCGGCGCGTCCGTCACCGTCATAGTCAGCCAAAACAGGTTTATCGCCTGACGCGCCCCAACGAATAAAATTGACTGCGGCGTAATTGACATTTGATTGCGAAATAAACCAGCCGTCAATGCTGTAGGTGACAAAATCGCCTTTCCCGTCGCCGTCAAAATCGCCCGCCGTCGGAGTGCCGAATGAGATGTTCGAGAAGGTCAAAACGCTTCCGCTGCCGCTTCTGAGAACATAGAAAGTATGGTTTGACGGACGATAAACTGCGATGTCGTCTTTTCCGTCGCCGTTGTAATCTTCGATGACCGGCACATCGTTCGGCAAACCCCACGAATAGCCTGAATAAGTAAAGTTTGAACTGTTCAGAACATAAAAATCAGGCTGATTGCTGTCGGCATTCGGACGAAAAACGGCTAAATCCGTCTTGTTGTCGCCGTCAAAATCGCCCGGCGCGAGCTCGTCGGCAGCCAAGCCCCAATTAATGACGGTGAATCCGGCAGTCGAACGATTCAGATACCAATTTCCTTCAGAGGGGCGATAGACGGAAATATCGGTTTTGCCGTCACCGTCAAAATCGGCGCGAACTTTCCGGACGAGAAAATCACCGCAAGCAAGATCATAAATCTTGACGGAATCAATCCACCAACCGCTGCCGCCGCCGGTTTGGTCGTGTCCCATTCGCCAGCGAAAACGCACATTTTGTGTAGATAACGAGTTTGGAAGCAGAATTTTGGTGGTGATGTAGCCGTTTGAGTTTCCCGTCCAGCCCGGGCGATTTACCAAAGGATTGCCCGTTCCCCGCAAGGTACCGTTATAGCCGCCGGAAAGGAACGAACCGCCTGCCGTGATAATGTCCTGAAATGCGCCGCCGGCAATGCTGATTTCCAGAACGCCGCCGTCTGAGCCGCTGTCCGTGTTGAAACTATGACGAAATTCGGCGATTGCACTCGAATTCGAAAATATAATAATATTAACGCCCGGCGAGGTTAAATCCGCGCCGCCCGCCGTCGCCGGATTCGGCACAAAACCCGCATTCGGCGCACTGTCGGGCGTGTTAGCGGTGGTTGTCCAATTTACGCCTGAACCCGTTTGTTGGGTTGTCCAATTATTCGGGAGATTTGGAACGGTTGCCGTGTCAAAGTTTTCCGTGAACACATTAAACTGCATTCCGATACTCAATGAACGGTTAAAAGTAATCGCTCCGAGACTGCTGTTGACATTAAAAGTAAACGGAACAAACGCACCACACTGACCGAACTGTGGAATTGTATAAAAAGCGGTGCGCGTAACGGTTTGTCCGCTTGGAATATCGCCGTAATTTAACGGGTTGTCCTCGCCGCCGACCACCTGCAAAGTCGTGTTGATTGCCGTTGCCGCGCTCGGATTACTCAAAGGAATTGACAAAATAATCGTTTCGCCCGGTTCGGCGTAACCGTTGCCGTTGCCGCCCGGCGCCGAATCGGTATAGGTAAATAGCGGCGATTGTTCCAGATTCGGCGTGACATCAAAGGCTTCGGTCACAACGGTGTTATTATTTCCCGTTCCGACGTTTTGAATACTTGCCGAAAGTCCCAATCCGCGAATCGCAAACCCGCGTCTGACCGCCAAAACATCGTTCGGGTCGGTTGCGCCCGCTGCCGCGATGATTGCATCACGCTCTTGGATCATCGACGGATTGAGCGGGGCGAGCTTCATTCCGTCGGTGATATATTGTAAAGCGCGATGATTGCCCTCGATCATGCCGTATTGCTGAATTAGCTCGTAGCGAACTTCCCAAAGAATACTGCTCCATATTTCACCGGCATTCAGCACCTGATCGCAGGCTTGTGTGCCGGACGAGGTTGAAAAAATCGGATTGCGCGGAAAAGCGCTGTTCGGGTTGGTCGCGGTGGTTCCGATGCGCGTATCACAGTCGCTGTTGAGGTATCGAAAAGTTAGCGGATTAAACGGTAAATTATTCGTTCCGACCGAAGCCTTGATCGCCAGCGGAAAACGTCTCAGTCCGTAAAAATATTCTGACGTAAAACCGTTGATTTGATGAATTGAATACGCCCCGATTGGGTAGATGCCGAACGCGTTATCGGCGGGTTCCGACAGCAGCGCAAGGGCGTAAAAATCCGACCAACCCTCACCCATTCCGCGCGCCATATTCGTCGTTAGTCCGCTCGCATTGCCGTGCAGACGATTTGAAAGTCCATGCGTCAATTCGTGCGCGGCGATGCGATCGTCGAGCGCACCATCGCGGTCAGGTGTCGGCTGCGTCCAGACAAATAGCTGAAGTTTTGGACGGGTGCCATCCGCCGGTGTCGAAAAATTTGCGCTGTTCGTGCCGCTGCTGTCCTGAACTTCGACAGAGATCGAATCGTTGCCCGTGCCGCCGCGCCCGAAATTGTCAGTTTGGAAGTTTCTGGATGATTCGTTAAAGCCGAGCCGATAAGTTTCGTCGTGCCAGCGGTTCGCGTTGTAAAATGCATTAGTGACGGAGCCTTGTTGAAATTGCGAGGGCGGATAAGTTTGCGGCTGCGGCGGAAGCGGTTCTTCGCCCGGCGGCGGATTGCCCGGCGCTGGATTATATGTATAAACAAAATTGCGGTTCGGATTGCCGAAAGCCCAACCGTTCGGGTCAATTCCTTGCATACCGTCGCGGTCGATTCCAGCTTCCGCCGCATTGCCGATCGTGCGGTTTTCGCCGTCTGGAATCCAGCCGTTATTGTTAAAATTAGACGGCGGCTCGTTGCCGATCAAAGTAAAACTCTGGCGATTGATGATCGAAGGCTCAGGACACGGCGACGGCGTAAAACAGCCGGGCGTAAAAGCCGTCGGGCTGTCGGCGGTCTTTATCAAGCTCGTCGGGTTGCCGTAAACATCATAAGTTGCCGGCTGCGTTTGATATTCGGTAATATCTTTGCGCCATAAAAGCATTCCGCTCTCGGCATCAACAATCACATAAAAAGCATCTGAATTCGTCCATAAAAGCACGCGCCAGGCGGGACGCGCGACGCCCGCTTCAATCGGAAAATAAATCTTTTCAGCCGTCGTGGCAGCGGCAAATTGCCCGCGCTCAAACGTGATTTTCAAATCGTTTGAAGTTGTTTCGATTCTATGCGTGTCCGCTTCATTTGTTTGTAAGCCGATGTATTTTGCCGCGTTTGAAACAGCCGCTTCCGCGCTTCCGAAATCGGTCGAAAGGCTTTCGTAAGCGAGATTCGGCGCAAGATTATTGACGAGGCGGAAAAGCGCGCCGCGTTTTGTAAATCCGGCTTTGATTTCACCGCGAAAAACCGGAACATCTTTTATTTTTTGCTCAAAATGGACAAAAGACAGATTTCCGTCCGGATTTGTGTAATCGGCAGTCTTTGCGAGCGCGTCAATTTGGTAATTTTGCAAACCGATTAATTCGGAGTTTTGTTTGAGAAACGAGCGCAAAATACCGGCGCGTTTGCCATTATTCGGCGCAGTTAAAAAGTCCGTGTTTCGTGCTGAATCAGGCGCAATAATTTCGGGAATCCGCAAATCTTCGTTGTATTCAAGTTTGAGATTCGGAATTTTTGAACGCAGTTTGGCGGCGGCGCGAACGGATTGTTTCTGGTCGGATTGCCCGCCAAACTTTTCAATCGCTTGGATTGCCGTTTCGCTTTTATCCGAACGAATATCGTAATTTGATAAATCTTCGCGTTCGGTTTCCCGCGTCGCAGATTCGGTTTTTGGCGCGAAATTCCACCAAAGAAAAGCGGCGGTTAAAATAAACAAGGTGAAAACCGAAAAGGTCAATCTGAAAAAACGGTTCGGCGACTTCATTGGAAAACTCTCCTTTTTGGAACCCAAAACTTGGAATTGCTTGGAATTGATAGATGAAATGCTGTAAGTATAGCATCAAAAAGCGTCTTAATTAAAATTTGCCGAGCCGTTTTGAGATGTTGTTTGTCAATGCAAAAGAGCGGAATAGAAAGCGTCCAAAGGCAGATTTTTTATTTTAATTCAAAGGAGCCGAACGAAATATGGCAATGACAAGATTAGGAACTAATATCAACGGCGTGATTTTGACTTATTCAGCGACGAGCGACGCAGATGTCGTTGAAGATTTATTGTTGGTGATGAGAAAGATTTTAAGAACTCAAATAACAGATGCCGCCGGCGCGATTTTGTATAATCTCAACAGCATTTATATTTCTTCGACCAGCGAAGCCTGCACGGCGCACAAGGATGGCAGTCCGCACCGGGCGGGCCGGGCAGTTGATATTTCTATGATCAATAATAAGGCCGTGACGACAAATTATCCGGTTGACGCCGAAGTCAAAGGAATTTGTGACGCATTGCAGAATTACGCCAAATTGGAAGATAAAATTGATGAAAATTTCGGACCGATGGGATGTTTTCAACCGTGGCACGGTAAATACATACAAATCGGCGGAGAACGAAATGCAGCTTTAATTTCAACGCACAAAACGCATCTTCATTTTCGCGTTAAGGCTAGTTAGGCTGCTGATTGTTTTCAAGCAGTTGAACAAATTTCTTTGCCGCGAGCGATAAATCTTTATCGCTTCGAAAGATCACGCCGACCGGACGCACCCATTCTTTTTCGGCTAACTGGACGACTGCTAACTGACCGTTTTTTTCTTC
>JBDTZT010000167.1:0-7068 GCA_040005005.1 Actinomycetota bacterium | reverse complement strand
GTGAAACTCGTCATATAAATCCAAACATTTCTTTGATCTTGGCATTTTGAATCATACCTCAGACCAATCTATACTCAATAAAAGTAATGGACACCCAATTAATAATTACTTTTTCCATCCTAATCGCTGCTCTCATCCTATTTCTGACAGAAAAATTGCCGGCCGATTTAGTTGCGCTGCTCGTCGTCGTCGCGCTCGGCGTGAGCGGAGTTTTAACGCCGCAGGAAGCATTTTCGGGTTTCAGCCGTTCCGCCGTGATTACGATTATGGCGATTTTTATTTTGACGGAAGCTTTGCAGCGAACGGGCGTGACCGAGCAGGTCGGCAATATTTTGCTCAAGGTCGGCGGCAAAAGCGAGCTTCGGCTGGTGGTTGCGGTGATGACGGCGGGCGCATTTCTGTCGCTCTTTATGAACAACATCGCGGCGGCCGCCGTGCTGCTTCCGGCGGCTTCGGGGGCGGCGAAAAAGGCTGAGGTCAATACCTCGCGTCTGCTGATGCCGCTTGCCTTCGGGACGATTCTGGGCGGCATGGCGACGCTTCTGACAACCTCGAACATCGTTGTCAATTCGATTCTTATTGATAACAAACTCGATGGTTTCAGCCTCTACGACTTCGCGCCGGTCGGAATTCCGCTCGTTCTCGCGGGCATTTTATACGTCGCCTTTATCGGGCGCAACCAACTGCCCGGCGAATCGCCGCTTGAGCGCACCCTCGCGCCGAATAAGGAAGTCCAAGACGATTTGATCACCGCCTATCATTTGGGCGAAAATCTTTTCCGCGCCCGCGTTCCCGAAAAATCGTTTCTGATCGGCAAACCGCTTTCGGAAAGCACTCTGCGCGAAGATTTCGGCGTGAGCGTCGTCGCCATCGAACGCAAAAACAAAAAGCTGTTCGCACTTTCGCCCGAAACCGAAATCAAAGACGGCGACACGCTCGTTTTGGAAGGCGACGAAGAAGATTTCCGCGAGCGCGATGTGAAACCGTTTATGGAATTTTTGCCCGCCTCCGAATGGCACGACAGCGATCTCGAATCACGCGCCGTCGAGGTTGTCGAAGCGATGCTCGCGCCGCGTTCGCGCCTTATCGGCGAGAACTTGCGCTCGGCGCATTTCCGCGAAAAATACGGAATGTCGGTCTTGGCAATCTGGCGCGCCGACGAGGAAATCATCACGAATTTAGCGGAAGTTCCGCTTGTTTTCGGAGACGCTTTGCTTTTGCAGGGAACGCACGATAAGCTCGCCGTTTTGTCCGCCGATGCGGATTTGATTTTGCTGATGTCAAAAGAAGAAACGGCGATTACCGTGCCGAACAAAGGACGCGCCGCATTGATGATTTTTGTGGCGACGCTCGTTTTAGCCGTGATTCTGCCCGATTTAACGGCGGCGGTAATGCTCGGCGGCGCGTTGGCGATGATGCTCACCGGCATTTTGACGACCGAGCAAGCCTATTCGTCAATCAACTGGAAAAGCGTCTTTCTCGTCGCCGGAATGCTGCCGATGGGCATTGCTTTGACGAAAACAAACGCCGCCGCGCTGATGGCCGACGGCGTTGTCGGATTGCTCGGCGGTTTCGGCGCGATTGGTCTGCTCGCCGGACTTTTTATCGTCACGGTTTTGATGGTGCAAGCCGTCAATGGCGCGGTCGTCGCCGCCGTTATCGCGCCGGTCGCCGTCAATGTTGCCCAGCAAACACACCTTAATCCGCGGTCATTGGTGATGGGCGTGGCGCTCGCCGCTTCGATGGCATTCATCACGCCGCTCGGTCATCCCGTTAATGTTCTGGTGATGAGTCCGGGCGGTTACAATTTCCGCGATTTTGTAAAAATAGGTTTACCTTTGACGATTATTTTATTCATCGTCGCGATGATTTTCCTGCCGCTTTTCTGGCGTTTGTAAATTATTTACTTATCGAATTGAAAAATTTCCGAATATCAAATTTAATAAAAATATGGCATCGTTTTATGAAGTGATGATCGAGCGCAATTTTTCGAGTGCGCATCAATTGCGCGGTTATCGTGGCAAATGCGAGAATTTGCACGGACATAATTACAAGATCGAGATTTACGCTCGCGGCGAAGAGTTAAATAATATCGGCCTGCTGATTGATTTCGGCGATTTGAAAAAGGCGGCGGACGAGATTGTCACCTATCTCGACCATCGCAACCTCAACGAACTGCCGCCGTTTGACGAAGAACTCAATCCATCGGCGGAAAACTTGGCGCGCTACATCTGCGAATACTTAAACTCGCGCGTTGGCGACGAACGCGTGCAGGTTTGGAAAGTACGCTGCTTTGAAACGCCGACGAGTATTGCGACCTATCAAATCGGTTAGTCTTACAGACTGGAGCGCCGGCACCCTCGCCTGCCTGCGCCGCTTGCAAAGCGGTGTAAAATACTTCCATCATCTTAAAAGTTGAAAGTAAATGAGAGATTTTGAGCGTTTTTCAAACGCTTGCAGACGCGGGCGCCTGCGTTCCAGTCTTTGAACTTTACAAAACTTTTTCCAACACAAAATTAATCCCGACCGTTTCGCCGTAAGGGAAAGAAATTTCTCCGACGCGCGTAAAGCCGTGTTTCGCGTAAAACTTTTGGGCGCGAATGTTCTCTTCCCAGACGCCGAGCCAGAGTATTTCAAAACCTCTTGCCCGCGCCGTTGCAAGACAATATTTCAATAAACTTTCGCCGATTCCGGTTCCGTAAACGCGTTCGATTGTGTAAATTCTCCGGAGTTCGATCGAGTTTTCACTTTCGATGCAGTAAACTTTTGAATCTTCGCACAATTTGGCGTAACCGACGGCTTTTTCGTCGGAGTAGATAATAAAAAAGGTTGTTTTGGTATCTTCAATTTCAGCACGAATTTTTTCCAATTCAAACGATTCTTGAATATAATTTGCCAGATCGTGCGCGTCGTCCTGCTCAAAATATGCTTCGTAAAACGAAACTGTCCCGAGCACGCTGATTAGTTTCGCATCAGCAGCGGTACCTTGGCGAATTTTAATTTTGCCGGATAGATCATTCATCGGTTTATAGTTTTATAAAACGAATTTTACATAAATTTACAAATTCACAGCAAATATCACGAATAAAAAGATTGAAACCGGTCTCAAATAAGTGTAATATCAAATTCCCCCACTTTAATGATTTAAGTCTGCTTCACAGCCAATCTTGGAGGTAATAAAGATGTTAATAAAAGAAATACCGAAATCAAATTCATCAAGTGTCATGATCTTTACAGGCAGTTTTATAATAGCTGTGACATTGGTAATGATTTTCTTTTTTTCAAAAAGCTAGAGAGCTTTTATCCGACAGATTTCCTTAAAGCAAGCACGAAAAATATTTTGAGCGATAAATACCGGTTTATCGGAAACGGTATGATTTCGGGCGGCTTTTTTCCTAAGTTATTGCAAAAGAAAAAAGCGAACTTTGAAGTTCGCTTTTTTGATTGGTCGGGGCGAGATGATTTGAACATCCGACCTCACGGTCCCGAACCGTGCGCTCTACCAGGCTGAGCCACGCCCCGTTAAGTCAAGTTTTAGATTCTAAGCTACCTCGCCGGTTAAGTCAAACCTCTGCGTTCGGTTCTTCGGTTTTGTCTTTTTTGCCGAATTTATGTTTCAGATATTCGGTGATCGGCGGCAACAGCGAGATGAAAACGACGACGATGACGACTTTTTCGATGTGGTCTGAAAGTTTGATGCCGAGCGCGTTTTCAATCACGCTGCCGAAAAAATATCCCGCCAAAACCATCGTCGAAATCCACAACGCGCCGCCCAAAATGCTGTATGGCAGAAACGTTTTGTAAGGCATCCCGGTCGCGCCGACGACGAGCGGCGCAAAGGTGCGGACAATCGGGACAAAACGCGCCAAAACAACGGTCTTGGCACCGTATTTTTCAAAAAAAGCGTGTGCTTTGGCAACCCGTGAAGGCTTAAAGATACGCGAATTTTCACGATTGAAAAGCGTTTTGCCCATCAACCGACCAATCCAATAGCCCGTCGAATCGCCGATCACCGAACCTGAAAAGAACGCCAGCAGAACGAGCAGAACATTGAGTTTTTCAGGATAAGTTTTGGCAAAAAGTCCCGAAACCACTAATAGGGAATCGCCCGGCAGAAAAAATCCGACGGCTAAACCCGTTTCAGCGAAAACAATAAAAAACAATCCGAGATACGCGTAAATTCCGAGCCAATCAAGCAAGCTGTTGATCAACACATTCGGGTCAAGAAACCAAAATGTCTTTTTGAGGTCTTCAAATATTCCAAAAAATAACGCCGGCATTTTCATAAATTCTAAATTTTACTACAATTGGCATCTTACCGTGCAATTACAGATTAAAAATGACGTAACTGATTAGGTCTTTGGTTTTTGAAAGCGATGCAGGTTTAATTTGAATAAAACCTAAAACCTAACCAATTACCAAATGACAAAGAGATTGCCTGATTTGAAATCCGTAATTCGTAATTCGTAATTAATCTTATTTCCAACCGTGTTCGCCGATCAAAGGCACAAACGAACAGGCGCCGAAATCTTCGGTTTGAAAGCCTTTGGCCGTGCGCGTAATGCGAATGAGATTTTGCGTTTTCGGGTCCGCTCCGATTGGAATCACCAGTTTGCCGCCGATTTTTAGTTGCGCCAGAAGCGGCTGCGGCATTTCGGGACTTCCGGCGGCGACCAGAATTGCGTCAAACGGGGCGTAAACTTCCCAACCGTTCGTGCCGTCCGCGCAGCGCAGCGTAACGTTGTGAAAACCGAGTTTCCGGAGGCGTTCCTGCGCTTCTTGCGCCAGGTTCGGAATCCGTTCAATGGCGAAAATTTTACTTGCCAGACCCGCCAGAATCGCGGTTTGATAACCCGAACCCGAACCGATTTCCAAAATTCTTGAGTTGGGCGTAGTTTCTAAAAGCTCGGTCATTCGCGCGACGATAAACGGCTGTGAAATTGTTTGCTTGGCGGCAATCGGCAGCGCATTGTCTTTGTAAGCCTGATGTTTGATGGCTTCGGGAACAAACAGGTGGCGCGGCAAACGATTCATCACATCCAAAACGCGTTCGTCCCGGATTTTGTAATGCTCGCGCAAGCGTTTGACCATCTTGCCGCGCAGAATTTCAAAACCGTCCGCCATTACTATTGCTCCCAAGTTTTCAATAAATCAATCGCCTGATGATTAGTCAAATCGCTCCGCATCGGCGTAATGGACACGAAGCCTTCGTCAATCGCTTCAAAATCCGTGCCGCCGCCGGCGTGAAAGCCTTCGCGCAGCTCGCCGATCCAGTAATACGGCTTGCCGCGCGGGTCAATATGTTCGGAAATAACGGGGCGCGCATTTTTAAAACCTTGTTTGGTAATGCGAAGACCTTTTGGAACGCCTTTCGGGACATTGATATTCAAAAGCGTGTTTTCGGGCAAACCTTCACTGATCGCTTTTTGCGTGATTTCTTTGGCAATGCGGATTGATTCGGTAAAATCCTGACTGCGGCTTGCGACCAGGCTGAAGGCAAGCCCGGGAACGCCCAAAATTGTTGCTTCAAGCGCACCGGCAACCGTTCCCGAATAAGTCGCGTCGTCGCCGAGGTTAGGACCGTGATTGATTCCCGAAGCACATATATGCGGGCGCATTTCGGGCGACAAAATCCGGTTTAGGGCAAGCGTCACGCAATCGGTCGGCGTACCGTCAACCGTCCAGTGGCGCGCGTCAATCTGGCGAATCCGTAAGGGGCGCGAAAGCGTCAGGCTGTGCGATGCGCCCGACATTTCCGAAGCCGGCGCGACGACGTAAACGTCGCCGATCTCAGACAGAGCCGTTTCCAGTGCGATTATTCCTTCCGAGTGATAACCGTCGTCGTTGGTTATCAGAATACGAATTTTTTCCGATGTCATTTTAAATAAAATAAGCGTGATGCAAATCGTTTTCAAGCGAAACCGAGGCTTACATCACGCATTATAAAAATTTCCAAAAGTTATCTGTTGTAGTTTGGATTGTAGTTTGGATTCGGATTCGGATTTTGTCCTTGTCCAGGTCCTGAACCCGGTCCCGAATTCATCGGACGCATCGGGCGCATTCGCTTACGGTTGCGCTTGCGGGCGTTTTGCGATTTGAGTTTCGCCTTTTGTCCGGGCGGCACGAAATGCGCGTGTTTTTTCAAATCCTTGATGATTTCTTCGGTCATCACTTTTCGCTTAAAACGACGCAGCGCACTTTCGATTGATTCGTTGTTGCTGATATTTATATAAGCCATACTTTTCTCACCCCCTTTCAGGCATAAAATCTTGCCCTAAGAGCAAACCAATATTAAACACTTTTTTCGGCAAATTGGCAACTGTTCGAGTTGATTTGGCGATTTCCTAATTTTGTGACGCTGAAAATAATTATTTTGACTTTTAGAAAACGTGACTGGTGAATATCTCATAATTCAAAATAGAGAGCGTTTTTGGAATTTTGATTATGAGACGGTTTATGACACAAATGATCTTTTAATTAAAACCTAAATAAAGGACTTACGAGTTTGGGTCTTCACAATTTTGGTTGTGTCAAAAAGGGGCGTTTTGAATTTTTCAATTGATGAAATCCTCGTCTGTAATTGGCTCATAAAGTTCCACCATTATTTTTATTGGAATGATAGTCAGTCTCTTTAGTAGGTCGGGGAGTAAAGCAAAATGACCAGTCCATCCATCTGGAAAATACCCGCAGAAAATATCTACTTCACAAGTTTTGATAAGTTCTTTGAAAGCTGCCGCTCTACTTTCGACAAAATCAATCAGCCTTGAAATATGCTGGTCAAGCGATTCCATCTCATCCAAATCGCTTTCTAATAGCCACAAATGAGCTGGATAAACATAGCTTTCAATATTTTCAGGAACTGCCCTTGAACCTTTTACTTTAAAGACATCAGGTTTCATTTTTAAAGCAACGGAAATTTCATCAGTACTCGTGACTCCACTATGAAGCCGAAGACTAGCTTTATTTTTTCCATGTTCCCTGTTTTCCATTTTGCTCTAGAATTCGTATAAAAGGGGTCCTTTTCGAGACAAGTTTTAGTAGTATAGCACCACAAGATAAGGACATTAT
>JBDTZT010000166.1:0-7092 GCA_040005005.1 Actinomycetota bacterium | reverse complement strand
AATGCTCGTCGTAAGCCATGAGCATCAAGTAATCGGAAAAATCGGCGTAAGCCTTATAATTCCAATCAGGATTGTCAAACGGGACGGCTTGTGCGACGAGCCATCCGCGAGCGTGAAACGTCGCGTAGAGCGATTTCATAAACTCGAAAAGATTTGCTTGCGATTTTAGCGGCACTTCTTCCAAGTCAACCGTCAAACCCGCGAATTTATTGTCTTCGACCATTTTTGTCAAAGCGTCAATCAATTTTTGCCGCGATTCTTTGGTCGCCACTTGCCGCGCCAGGATTTGCGAATTCCAAACTTCGTCCTTGTAATTTTGGACGAGCGGCAAAATCGGCATCTGCGGTTTTTCTTTGTGAATCAGATCCAGAGCTTTTTGGTCAAACTCCGTGACCAGCGGATTGTCGCCGTCAGAGAGCCGAACCCATTCGGGCGAAAGCCAGTCAATTTTTTCGATGTTGCGTTTGAGCGAGGCATAGCTTGTGTCATCGTAGTTGACATAAAAACCGACCGTCAGCGGGCGACTTCCGTTTTCGCTTAAATTTGATTGAAATTGCGACGGGCTATTGTTTGAATCCGTCGTTTCGGGAATTGGCAAACCGTTGTTTTGCGATAAAATCGGCTTAGCACGGATGCTGAATGACGGCATAAAAGGCGTAACATAAAGACTAAAAAAGAAAATTCCGATTAAAATTACGACGATTGTTGATAAAGAAACGGCGAAAAATCTTGCTCGTTTCCAACGCTTGCCATTAGGGGCATAAAAAACCGGCAATTGTAAATTTGTCATTGATATAAATTTTCAAAAATAAATGGTTAAATAAATCGGGCCGACAAGGAGGTTAAGCAAAGCTCATACCAAAGCGAAATTAATAAATAATTAGACTTATAATGGTTTTCATTTTACTCAGACCGTGGCATTTTAGCATTTTTTATCAAAATTGCCACGCGCCGAGTAACAATTAGAATAAAGTTTTTTATTCAGTCGTTTCAGGTTCGTATTCAATATTAAATGATAAATAAAACCGGGCGCCCTTTCCGGGTTCGCTTTTAACCGTGATTTCGGCTTCGTGTTCCTGCAAAATTTGTTTGACAACGACCAAACCCAAACCTGTTCCGCGTCCGCGTTCTTTGGTTGTAAAAAGCGGTTGAAAAATTTTCGCGCTTGTTTCTTTGCTCATTCCCGCGCCGTTGTCGGCAAATTCGACGATGACTTTGTTTTGGTCAAAAGCGGTTGAAATTTCGAGTTTTCCGCCCGTCGGCATCGCGTCCAAAGCGTTGTTGACGAGATTCAGAAAAACCTGTTGCAGGCGATTTGCATCGCCCGCAATCGGCGGCAGATTTTCGGCTAAATTGGTAATTAATTCAACTTTGTTTTCTTCCAGTGTCGGTTCAACGGCATCGGAAATCTTTCGCAGTAAATCATTGAGATGTAACGCAATATGTTCGCTCGCGCCGAAGCGTGTGCGGTCGAGCATTTCGCGGACGATTTGTTCGATGCGTTCGATTTGCGTATTGATGGTTTGCAGCCGATTCGCTTCTTTTGAATCAGACGGCAGAGAAGTTTGCAGAAGCTGAACGTGACCGCTGATAAGATTGAGCGGCGTGCCGACTTCGTGGGCAAATTGGGCGGCCGTCTGTCCGGCGGCGGCGAGGCGTTCCATTTCGGTCATTTTTCGCGTCGTGCGGAAAAGTTCGAGATTGGCGGTTTCGAGCTGTTCGTTTTTTTGCTTGAGTTCAGCCGTCGCTTCGCTCACATTTTCCTGTAAATGCTCGTTTTGACGTTCGCGCTCCGAAGTCATTTCGCGGATCTGCGACATCATCGAATTAAAATTGTTGGAAAGTTGACCAAACTCGTCCCGTTTTATTGTTTCTGCGATGTCAGCCGACAAATTTCCCGTTTTGGCTTTTTCCATCGCCGACAAAAGTTTTTCGAGCGGCAGGTAAACAAGATTTTGAAAAAGCAGATAAAAGGCGGCGGTCATCAAAACAATCGTGGCCACTGCGATCCACCACAAATTGGAAATATATCGAAGCGTAATTGTTGAAACCGTATCAAGTTTTTCAATGGCTTCGACGGCGCCGATAACTTTGTTTTTGACGACAATTCGCGCAAAAATACGAAACAGCGATTCTTTCGTTTGAGTTTGCTGACTGTTAAAAACACGAGAATCCGTGCCGTTTTGCAATGCTTTTTTCGTTTCGGACGGAATTTCCGCAATTGGCAAACTGTCGTCAGAAGCAACTTTTTCCGTGAAATCACCGTTGTTTAATTCCCAAACGCGAACCGTAACGAGATTCGGACGTGATTTGCTGACGAAATTGGTCAGGCTTTGCAAATTGTCAGCGTCAATCTGTTCGGGAAAAAGCGACAGATGTTCGGCGAGTGTTTCAGCCTCTAATTGCGCCAGTTGTTTCTGTTCCTCTTGAATTTGCGATGCGATATTTGCACTAATCACGAGAAATGAAATGAGCAGCAAAATGAGCGCGACCGCCGAGGCAATCAAAGCTGTTTTAATATGGAGTTTGAGCGATGGCATCAACGCCATTATAATCGAATTTTTTATTATGAAAATACAACCTGCCGAAAATTTGCAAGGAACGATAAATTTACCCGGCGATAAATCAATTTCGCACCGCGCCGCACTGTTTTCGGCGATGGCACGAGGCGAAACGCGGATCGAAAATTTTGCGACGAGCGCGGATTGCGCTTCGACGCTGGCTTGTCTGGGACAAATCGGCGTCCGAATAAAACGTGAAAATTCAACGATTTTTGTCAAAGGTGTTGGCAAAACAGGTTTTCAAGGCGCGGAAAATCCGCTCGATTGCGGAAATTCGGGAACAACCGTCAGGCTTTTAGCAGGAATTTTGGCGGGACAAAGTTTCGATTCGGTTTTAATCGGCGACGAAAGTTTGTCGAAACGACCGATGAAACGCATTATCGAGCCTTTATCCGAGATGAACGCACGCATTGAAGCGACGGAAAATCACGCGCCGCTGAAGATTTTCGGGAAAAATCCGCTCAAAGCAATTTCTTTTGAACCGCAAATCGCTTCGGCGCAAGTCAAATCTTGTGTTCTGCTGGCCGGACTCAATGCGGACGGCAAAACTTCCGTGCTGGAAAAAACGCCGACCCGCGATCATACCGAAAGAATGCTGCGCTGGTTTGGCGTTGAGACGGAAGAAGACGAAACGGAAAACGGCAAATTGATTACGGTTTCCGGCGCTGCGAATTTGACGGCGAGAGATTTGATTGTTCCTTCGGATGTTTCTTCGGCGGCGTTTTTTCTCGTTGCGGCGGCGTGTTTGAAAGGTTCGGAAATCGTTTTGCCGAACGTCGGTTTAAACCCGACGCGCAACGCGATTGTCGAAGTTTTACGCCGGTTCGGTGCGGAAATCGAGGTTTTGAACGAAAAAGAAATCGGTCACGAACCCGTCGGCGATTTGCGCGTTCGCGGAAGCAAAAATTTACAGTCAAAGACTTCATCGAATATTTTGCGCGGCGGCATTATCGCCAATCTGATTGACGAAATTCCGATTCTGGCAGTGTTCGGAACGCAAATCGAAGGCGGGCTTGAGATTCGTGATGCATCGGAACTACGCGTCAAAGAATCAGACCGAATCAAATCGGTCGTCGAAAATTTGCGGAAGATGAACGCCGAAATCGAAGAATTTGAAGACGGTTTTCGCGTCGGCAAATCAAATTTGAAAGGTGCCTGCGTTGAATCATTCGGCGACCACCGGATTGCGATGGCGTTTGCCGTTGCCGCGCTTTTTGCGAAGGGCGAAACGGAAATCACGGAGGCGGAATGCGCGGCGGTTTCGTTTCCTTCATTTTTTCAAACGCTTCGAAGTGTGGCAAAATAACTATCCACAGATTAACACGGATATTCACAGATAAAATCAAAATAAATTTGTGTCCATCTGTGTTAATCTGTGGACAATTTTTCTTTTTTGCCTTCGTAGTAAAAGTTTTTGATGAATAATGAAAAACGCATAATCTTGACGGGCTTTATGGGCGTTGGCAAATCAACTGTTGCCAAGCATCTCGCCTATTTGCTCGAATGCGAAAGAATTGACCTCGACGGCGTTATTCAGCAAAATGAACACCGGACGATTGCCGAAATTATCGAACAGGAAGGAATCGAAAAATTTCGTCAAATCGAAACCGGAAATTTGCAGCAGATTTTGGAAGCCGACGCGAAAATTATCGCGCTTGGCGGCGGCGCGTGGACGATTACGGAAAATCGCCGTCTGATAAAATCGCATAATTTTACGACCGTCTGGCTCGAATCAACATTTGAACATTGCTGGCTCAATATTGCGGCTTCAAAGCGCGTCAGACCGCTTGCCCAAAATAAAACCGCGGCGTTTCGGCTTTTCGAAGAAAGACAAAGAATTTATTGTCTGGCAGACTGGCATTTCATCATCAGACCCGAGCTGAATTCGTATGAAATCGCCAAACAGATCGCCGAAGAAGTTTTTTCGTTCAACGTGAATTAAGCACTCCAACCGAAACAGGTCAAAGTTTATTAAATCTTTTTTAAAGCTTCAAATTAATCCGGCGTTCATTTTTCCTTGTGTATAATTGCAGAATGCGCGTTCTACTGGTTGAAGATGATATTCGGATTGCCAATTTTGTCGCGAAAGGTCTGCGCGAAAACAGTTACGCGGTTGACCGGGCAGCGGATGGCGAAGCCGGACTTTATCAAACCGCAATCAATGAATACGACGTGATAATTCTCGACGTGATGCTGCCGAAAAAAGACGGTTTTGCGGTCTGCCGCGAATTGCGCGAAAAAAATATCAAAACGCCGGTTTTGATGCTCACGGCGCGTGATGCGGTCGAAGATAAAATTACAGGTTTGGATTTCGGCGCGGATGATTATCTGACGAAACCTTTTGCTTTTAAGGAATTACTGGCGCGGATTCGCGCTTTGCTGCGCCGCAACAAAGAAATTCGTCCGCCGAAAATTGTCATCAGCGATTTGGAAATTGACACGACGGCGCAGCGTGTCCGGCGCGGCGGGCGTGAGATTCTGCTGACGACGAAAGAATACGCTTTGCTCGAATATCTGGCACGCGAACGCGGGCGTGTCGTCGGGCGCGGCGAAATTGCCGAACACGTCTGGGACGAGAATTTTGATGCTTTTTCAAATCTGATCGAGGTTTATATCAAACGTCTGCGCTCGAAAATGGACGAAGGTTTTGCCGTGCAGTTGATTTATACGCGGCGCGGCGCGGGCTATATTTTGGACGACAATGTTTGATTCGGTGCGCACACGTTTGACGCTCTGGTATGTCGCTATTTTGGCGTTGGTGATAATTGTTTTCGCCCTGCTGACTTATTTTTTCACCGTCAGAGTTTTGAATCGTGATTTAGATTCGCGGCTTGAGGAAATGTCGCGCAATTTTAAGGTCGCGCTCGAAGCCGAGCAAGGGGATGAAGAAGAAAATCGCCAATCCGAACAAATTATCAGTGAAACGCTCAATGAATTCGGCTTCCGCGATTATCAGTTTGCGGTTTTTGCGGGTGACAGTCGTCTGATTGCTTCGACTGTTAATTTTACTTTGCCGAAAGGTGTTGAAAATTCTTCTTCGTTGAGCGACCGGGAAATCGAGCGCGAAACTTTTCGCATTTATGTTTCGCCTCTTGAAATCGGGCAAAATCACTATCGTTTGTTGATTTTTCATTCATTAAAAGAGCAGGAAACTTTTGAGAATCGCCTGACGCGAATTTTTTTCGCGGCCGTTCCGCTCGCACTTCTTCTGGCCGGACTCGGCGGCTATTTTCTGGCGCGGAAAAGTCTGGCGCCGATTGTTGAAATGAGCCGCCAAGCGTCGCAAATCGGCGCGACTAATCTGCACGAACGGCTTCCGGTGGCGAATAAAAAAGACGAACTCGGCACGCTTGCCGCGACTTTTAACTTGCTTTTGAGCCGCCTGGAAAATTCGTTCGCCCAGCAAAGACGATTTATGGCGGACGCTTCGCACGAACTTCGCACGCCGCTCGCGATTGTGCGCGGCGAATCGGAAGTAGCGCTTTCAAAAAATAATCGCAACTCGAAGGATTACCGCGAATCGCTCTCGATTGTTCACGACGAAAGCAAGCGTCTGACGCGCATTGTCGAAGACCTTTTCACACTGGCGCGGGCTGATTCGGGACAATTTCAAACCGATTTCAAGCAAATTTACCTGGATGAAATTCTAGCGGATTGCGTTCGCGCCGTGCGTGTTCTGGCGGAAAAACGGAAAATTTCGATTCAGTTTGATGCCGCTGAAGAAATGCCTTTGCAAGGCGACGAACAGCTTTTGCACCGGTTGTGTTTGAATCTGCTCGACAACGCGGTGAAATATAACCGCGAAGGCGGAACAATTAAAGTCGAAACGCAAAAAATCGGCGGCGATTATCGAATCACGTTTTCCGACACCGGAATCGGGATTTTAACGGAAGAACAGCCGAGAATTTTTGAGCGTTTTTATCGCGCCGACCTGGCCCGCAGCCGCGCCGAAGAAACCGAAACAAGCGGCGCGGGTCTGGGGTTGGCAATTGCCGACTGGATTGCCGGGCTTCATCAAGGGAAAATCGAACTCATTTCCTCCGACGAAAAAGGAAGCGTTTTCGCGGTTGTTTTTAAAGTTTTGCGGAAGTAGTAAAAATTTACTTCGGAATAGTTGATAGTTGCTACCTGATAACTGTTTAGATTGGAAAATACTTTAGTTTCAATTATTCCGAAGATTACTGGATAAGAAAAATGATGAGCAATAAAAACGAACCAACAAAGACGACCGTTGCCGGATTCAGCAAAAAGATTTGGCAGCATTTGAGCATTCAATTATTGATCGGATTGGTTGCCGCCACCGCTTCGCTGATATTTTTTCTGTGGTTGGCGGACGAAGTTTTTGAAGGCGATACGAAAATTTTCGATGAAACAGTTCGGCAGACGATTCATCAAGCGGCGTCGCCGTGGCTCACGGCGAAGGGCTTGCCCGGCGTTCCCGTCAGGATCACGTCGCCCGGCAGCAGCGTGAAGCAGGTGGAGAGGAACGAGACGATCTCGGCCGGCGAATGGCGCAGCAGCGCCGTGTCAC
>JBDTZT010000165.1:0-7104 GCA_040005005.1 Actinomycetota bacterium | reverse complement strand
ACATCCTGATGATGCTGTTGCTGGCGGGCGTGGCGAGTGGCAGCGTCGCGATGGATCTCAATTTGAATCGGCTTAATGGGACTCGCTTTGGCGCGAAAGAACCGAAACCGAGTGTATTGCGTTTTGACGTAGAGCGCGATGCTTTTTTTACAGTCCTGGTTTTTAACAATGAGTTGCGCGGTCCACTGCCGAGCTCAATGGCATTGATACCTCAAAATTCCGCAACTCTCCCGGCAAAATTGAATGCTTCCTACGGGCAGCTTGTCATTGAGAACACAGAATGGGGTGGACAATTTGACCTTGTCGTTCGCGACGGAAAAACAGGGTTCGTCTTTTTCAACATCGAAGGACAACAATTCGACTACGAAGCAGGCGAGCATTTGCTCAACGTCCAGATGGGAAGGCTGCTGATGTCAAAAGATTTTGCCGTCGAGCTTGGACGTCCGTCTGAAGCCGGGTCTGTCGTCGGACAAATCTCAATCACTGCCACCATGCGCCCGATCGAAATCACTCAGTATGTTAACGGCGAAGTCAAATCGGATGTCCTGCCGGCACTCAACAGTCCTTCGGCCGGAACTGTCCCGGGACCGGATGTCATCGTTGGAGATTTGTCGGGGCTCGCGCAATTTGGCAGCAGCAGCGGAACGCAAGTCGGCCTCGCCGTGGGAACCGACTCGTGTAATTTCGGCACCCAAGACCTCCACTGGTTTGCCCTGCCAAGCAATGACCATCCGGTGATTCCGCAAAATCTTTATCGAATGAGCGGCGGTACGACGAACGATGAACGCTTTGAACAAATTGGTCAATCCAGCGTCAAACATGCGTTCACGGCCTTGACCAATAACATCTGCAACCTTGGTTGTAACGGGGTTGGCGGCACAAATCTCGGCTCCGGATGTTCAGATCCTTATTCGGCCGGCCTGAATGCCGGGCCCAACCTGGGTTCGCGGGCCTGGATAAATCCTTTTACCGGTGTTTACCCGCGAGGCGATTCCGGTGCGACGAATCCAAATAATCACAGCGGACATACGCATACCGGACCATCGCACCGGATTCTTACCGAGATCAATGACTTAAACACATCGCTGAATCCCGGCGCGACCTATTATGCCGAGTCACAATATGTCACGCCGCACGAGTTTGTCTGGTGCCAGGCGAATCCCGGACAGTGCAACATGAACAACAACGTCTCCTACCGAAAGTATAATGTGACCGGTACGAGTAGTCCTTTCAGCTTTGCGCCGGTGGCCTCGACGGTCAGATCCAAGGCGGCAATCTCTGCCTGGTCAGGGGCAACCTTTGTGGATATTATTCCGGATCCCGCAAATGACGGCGTTGGAACGGTTGCCTACAAAGTGACGAATCCGTCACCCGGCGTCTGGCATTACGAGTACGCGGTCTATAACCAAAATATGGATCGTGCTATTCAAACTTTCGGCGTTCCTGTCGGAGCGGGCGTTACTTTGAGCAATATCGGATTCCACGCGCCTCCGCAGCAACCCGGCTGGACATTCGATGGAACGGTGGGAAACACCGGGTTTAGCAGCACGCCTTGGACTCAGACACAGGCGGCCGGGGCAATGACCTGGAGTTCGGAAACCTTTGCCCAGAATCAGAACGCAAACGCTATTCGTTGGGGCACCATGTATAACTTCCGTTTTGATTCCAATCGTCCGCCGCAGACCGCGGTTGCAACGATCGGCTTCTATAAGACAGGCGCTCCAATTACCGTTCAAATCATGGGTCCGAGTGCCCCGGTCGTCGCCGTTTCAGTGTCCGGTCGCGTAACGACGTCGGCGGGTTACGGAGTGGGTAATGCCCAGGTCTCAATCACCGACTCAAGCAACGTTACACGCACGGTAATTACAGGCTCGTTCGGATATTACCGATTTGATAACGTGACGGCCGGCGCGACCTACACGATTGCAGTTCGATCAAAACGCTATACCTTTACACCTCAGACGTTGCAGGTCAGTGACAACCTTACGAACGTGGATTTTGCAGCTGCGCCGTAATACTTAACCACCTGATTGCGAACTTTAAGGCGGTCTTCGGACCGCCTTTTTTGACGCCCGCGAATCTTAGTTTTTTTCGATTACGAACTCCTTATTTCGGCTCGCCTTGTAAAGTAAAGGCCGACCAAAAATATGGATTACTCCAGCGCTTATTTTTAATCATCGCAATTTGCGCTTGGTGCAAAGCCGCAGTCATAACAAAAAGCACGATTGGAAAATTTCAGCGATGACTTTGGCAATTTGATTATAACTTTTAAGGATTCTTAACTTTTTATAGGAATGCTTTGTAAGAACTTTGTAATTTATGTTTCTTAACAAAATTCTTCTTAGCGACTGTGCCTCTCAGGCGGGAGCGTTTTTTAATTTGTCGAGGCAAAAGACAATATTTCCCGCCTGAGAGGCACAGTCGCACAGTAAAACCAAAGTATCAAGAAACTTAAATTACAGTGTAATCAGTTCATATTATGCTTCGCTGACTTGCGGCAACATTCCTTTGACTTCTTTGACAATTTTCTGCACGTCTTCGTGGTCTTCGAGCGCAAACATAAAAAAGTCGTAGCTCGTTTTAAAGCAAACCATTCCGTTGCCGAAAAACCAAACGCCTTCGAGTAGCGGATTACCGCCCAAAAGCCAGTCGAGCGGCGCCCCCGTGATGGTTTTCGGATTGATGATATTTGTCATCATCACGGCGCCCGAGGCAAATGAAAAGGCTCCCAAAAGCGGTGCGCCGAAATATTTGGCAATATTGCGTTCAAATTGAATTTTCTCGGCTTCGGCTTTTGATAAATCGCCTTCCGTAACTAAGTTTTCCTGACTTTTGAGATAATCATTAAAAAGCTGGCTGACCTTTTTGACTGACCAGGTTGGAAGTGCCGAATTAAAGAGCCAATGCGAACTGAGTCCCGTAAAAACAACGCCTAAACCTGCGCCGACTGCCATCGAAACACCTGTCGCGGCGGCTTGCAGAGGTTTTTCCGTAATCCAATCGGTGGTTTGCTGCAAAGTTTTCCAAGCCGAATCAAAAGTGCGTGTCCAGCTTGCGCCGAAATTGAAAATGCCTGAAGCAGTTTTGCTCGTTTTTTTGAACGCCTCGGACGCATCTTCAAAAACTTCGCCCGCTTTTTCACTTGCTATGCTAAAAACTTCGCCCGCTTTTTTTGAGGCTTCTCTGATGACTTTTTCGGCTTCGACGGCGGTTATGCCAACCATATCGGCAGCTTTTCCGCCGGCGCCGCCCGCCGCGTCACGAACCGGCGCGCTCGCTTCATAAACCTTTTTCGCCGTCTCTCCGGCGGTTTTGTAAGCATCTTCGGCGACACCGACGGCTTGTTTGCCGACTTCGGTTTTTTCAGCTTCGGTTTTGATTTTTTCCGCGCCGTCTCTTAAAACTTCCGCGCCTTTCTGCGCCGTGTCTTTTAAAACCTTCGCGCCTTCGCCGAGTTTGTCGGTCAAGCCGATTTGCTTATCGAAATCGTCAAATCGTTCCTTGGCCTCGCGCTGCCATTTTTCAAAGCGTTCCTTATAATCGGTCATTTTTTGTTGTTCTCCGTTCGCTGCTAAAAATTTACGCTCTTAACATCCGTTTTGTTCGCTTTGATGCAAAAATTGCATCTAATTTTGTATGATTATACCATTGACAGAAAGATTCAACTAAATTGGAGCGCAGGCCTCTTGCCGGCCGGTGTAAAGACCGTCGCGGACAAAACTCCGGCGCTCCAATTGTGTTTCGATTTGTGTTAATCTGACATCTTAAAAATTATGCCATTAGTGAAATGTCCATCGTGCGGAAAACAAACCGAGTATCACGGCAACGAATTTCGTCCGTTTTGCTCGGAAAGGTGCAAATTGCTTGATTTTGGCGCGTGGGCTGATGAGAAATTCGCGCTGCCCGCGCAGGAAACTGCGCTCTCGGAAGAAGATTTGGAAAGAATCGAGCGAGCCTTGCAGGAAAAAGGAGATTTATGATTTTAACGACTTTGCTATTTGACGTTGCGCCGGTCGGCGGCATTGGTGTATTTTTGGGCATTGCTTTCTTTTTTATTTTTGCGGCGATTGCTTTTGTCGCCTATAAAATGCTCAGAAAGACCGTGAAAATGGCGGTGCGAATGGCGGTTGTGATTGTGATTCTGGCGATTGCTTTTATCGGCAGCATTGCTTTTTTATGGTTCGGTTCAGGCGGCGGAAATCGTCCGGTGCGTCCCGTTCCGACAACGCAAAAACCGCGTTAATATTTGATGCTTCACAAAATTAAAAAATTCTTCGCCCGCTATCGTAATCTTTCGGGGAATGTCTTTGCTTTAAGTCTCGTCAGCCTGCTCAACGACACCTCGAGCGAGATAATCTATCCGCTTCTGCCGATTTTTCTCAAGTTAACGCTCAACGCGTCGCCTTTTGCGATCGGTTTAATCGAAGGTTTTGCCGAATCGGTCGCCGCCTTTCTAAAACTTTTTTCGGGTTATCTGAGCGACCGCTTCAAAAAACGAAAGTTACTCGTGTTTATTGGCTATGCGATGGCGAGTTTCACCCGTCCGTTGCTCGCTTTTGCCGGCAGTTGGCAGCAGGTTTTAGCGGTTCGCGTCACCGACCGAGTCGGCAAGGGAATTCGCGGAACGCCGCGTGATGCGCTTATTGCCGATTCAGTCCCACCCGAAAAACGCGGTTTCGCCTTCGGTTTCAATCGCGCCGCCGACCATCTCGGCGCAGTAATCGGTCCGATTTGCGCCTTCGTTCTGCTTTCGTTTCTGGCCGGCAACCCTGAAAATCCGACGGCGCAGGACTATCGTCAGGTGTTTCTGTTCGCTTCGATTCCGGTCGTGCTTGGATTGTTCGTCATTGTCTTTTTTGTCAAGGAAACGCCGCCCGAGCAACTATCCGAAAACGGCGCAATCTCACCGCTGAAACTTTCTTTGAAGGAATTTGATCCAAATTTCAAACGATTCTTGATCGTTATCGCGCTTTTCACTTTGTCGAATTCAACCGACGCTTTTTTACTTTTGCGTGCCGAACAATCAGGCATTCCGGTCGCCGTTCTGCCGCTTTTATGGATGGCTCTGCATTTTAGCAAGATTGTTTTTTCGCTGATCGGCGGCGATTTATCTGACCGGATCGGACGCAAAACGCTGATTTTTTCGGGTTGGTTAGTTTATGCCTCTGTCTATGCCGGATTTGCCTTCGTTAGTTCGGCCTGGCAGGCGTGGGCGTTGTTCATAATTTACGGCGTTTATTTCGGCTTGACCGAAGGCGTGGAAAAAGCCCTTGTTGCGGATTTGGTTTCGCCGGAAAAACGCGGCACGGCTTACGGATTTTACAATCTGGCATTTAGCATCACGGTTTTGCCCGCGTCAATAATTTTCGGCGGATTGTGGAGCCAATTTGGCGCCAGCACTGCTTTTTTAATCAGCGCGGTCATTTCGATTTGCGCTGCCGCCTTGCTTTTGACGGTTAAAACCAAACAAGACTCATAAAAGCATAAACTCGCGCTTGAGCAAGGGCTTAAAACAGCAAATCTGCGCAATGCGCCCGGGCGCATTGCGCAGATTTGCTGTTTAATCAATCACAGAAATAACCAATATAATAATTGCTGCCAGTCCCGCAAAAATATTTACCAAAAGTGATTAAATCAATTCGCTGGCTTTCCCGCTGACTGCGAAATTAACATTTATTTAAGATTCACTTCACATCATTTTAACGCGGCGGTAATATTCTCAACGATTGAAAGGCAATCCTAAAAATTTCTATAAACACAAAATTGTCAGTCGCGCTGCCGTGCAGCCGATTGGCTTTAGGTTTTAAACAATATTTGAGAAACACCACTCTTTGAGAGGAGACATTTTATGAATCTATCGAAATATAAATCTATTTTTACGTCTGTTCTGACCGCAATTTTGACGGTCATTTTTTTAACGGGCGTTTCATTTGCCCAATCCGATTCGCGGATTTCGGGAACGGTAACTGATGCCAACGGCGCGATTGTCGCGGGCGCCAGCGTGACCGTTAAAAACGAAAAAACAGGTGAAGAAAGAACGGTCACCGCTAATGCCGACGGCATATTTACCGTGGTCGCGCTCAAGCCAACCACCTACACCATCACGGCCAGCGCAAATAATTTAGAATTTTCGCAAAAAGGCATCGAATTGCTTGTTGGTCAGGAAACAAATGTTTCGGTGGTTTTACAGGTGAAAGGAACGGTTGTGCAGGTTGACATTCTTTCCAATGAAGAACTTGCCGTCAATACTTCTTCGGCAAGTTTGAGCGCGAACGTTAATCAGCGCGAAGTTCAGGGTTTGCCGGTCAACGGTCGTCAGCTTTCACAACTTTATCTGCAAGCACCGGGCGCAACCAACAGCGGCACGGGAACTTTCGGCGATATCCGTTTTACGGGTCGCGCCGTTCAGCAAAACGTCATTCGCTATGACGGCGTTGAAGGTTCGGCGATTATTGATGCCAGTCCGGGCAATTTGAACGGTGAAGTTCCGTCGCCGTTTCGTCTGCAGTCGAGCTTGGAAAACATCCAGGAATTCCGCGTTGATTCGAGCAACTTTCCCGCCGAACAAGGCACGGGAACAGGCGGACAAATTTCGGTCGTGACCAAATCGGGCGGCAACCAGTTTCACGGTTCGGCGTTTGAATACCTGCGCCGCGATGCGCTCGATGCGCGAAACTTTTTTGACAATGTGACGGCGGGCGTGCCGAAAAGCAAATTAACGCTCGACCAGTTCGGCGGTTCAATCGGCGGACCGATTATCAAAGACAAATTTTTCTTTTTCGGTTCGTATGAACAATATCGCGGACGTTTCGGTTTAACCTTCGTCGAAGCCGCGCCGAGTTTGAGTCTCGCGCAGGCCGGCGCGTTGATTCCGGGAACTTCGACACCCGTCAATCCGGCAATTCAGCCATATATCACTGGTTTTCGTTCGCCAAACGCGACAGTTTTATCAGGCGCATCGGCAAATAACGGTTTCGACATTCTGCAATTGCAGGATAATGAAAAAACCAATGAAAAAGCTTTTGCTTTGCGGCTCGATTATCAAGTCAATCAATTTAACAAACTTTATTTCCGGTTTTTCCGCGACCAGGGCACGGATGTCGC
>JBDTZT010000164.1:0-7125 GCA_040005005.1 Actinomycetota bacterium | reverse complement strand
TTTGTTGATAGCGAAAAAAGTCATAGCGGACGCAAATCAGTTCATTTTATTTCGGGCGAACAATATAAAAATCGCGCCTTTATCGGGTTATTCGACAAATCTGTTTTTCCGCTCAAAAACAACCGCTATTATGGAAGTATGTATATGTGGATTGCTGAAGCCTCGCCCGACGGCGTTCACTGGACGATGCTGCAGAGTTCCGGAAAGGTTAAAGATAAAAGTTTCTCGGCGGAAATTCGCTACGGCGGACAACATCAAAAACAACTGATGGCAAATTACGAAACGAACGGCGTAAAATCCGATTGCTGGCAGCATTCGAGCGTTCCGATCCCCGAAAAACGCTGGTTCAAAGTCGCGTGGTTTTTCGATGGTGCAAATAATTCAATGAAATTTTGGCTTGACGATAAACAGCTTGACGAAATCGCCGTCAAAGATCAAGGCAATGGTTGCATTTCCAATGATTTAAATGGCAAATGGCTTTTTCCGATTTTTGAAAATGTCCAAATCGGTTGGGTTGATTATCAACCGAACGGCGGTGAGCGAAACCTTTGGATTGATGATTTCAGAATCTCTTCAAAACCTTTGAAATAAAGATATGAAACTTCCTTCAACCGTAGAATTTAAGGCAAATTTCAGGAGCGAAATCTGGCACCTGGCCGCTGAAATCATCTGTCAAAGACACGGAATTTTATATAATTTTTTGAAGCGTGAGGAACAAGGCGAAAGCATTGTTTTTCTGCTTGACGATAAATTAATCATCAAAATTTATATTCCGACAAAAAATCTTTTGGAGCGCGAAAAAAATGCGCTCGAACTTGCCCGCACAAGTTTAAAAACTCCCGAAGTCATCGCATTCGGCGATATCGAAGGCTATAAATATTTGGTCACAACGCAGCTCGCAGGCGAATTAATGACGCGGGAAAGATGGCTGGATTTAGTTGAACACGAGCAAATTTCAATTCTCTCACAGCTCGCCAATGGCTTAACCGAACTGCATCGTTCCGACCCGACAAAGATTGCCTTTGATTGGCACAAATTTATCGAACGGCAAGCCGAAACTTGTTTTGAGCGGCAAAAAGCGTGTCAGGTGAACGATAAAGTTTTAGCCGAGATTCCTGCTTATCTCAAAGAAAATCTGAAACTTTTGCCGACTGATTTTGAAACTTCTTTTCTTCACGGCGACGTTCATTTCGGTAATTTACGCCTTTTACAGAAAAACGGCAAATGGCAAATTTCAGGCTTATTCGATTTCGGCGATTCGCTGAAAGGCTTTCACGAATACGATTTTCTCGCCGTCGGACTCTTGATGATTCAGGGGCAAGGCAATCTGCAACGCGAATTTTTCCGCGCTTTCGGTTACTCAGACCGAGAAATTAACGACGAACTTCGCAAGCGTCTGATGCTTTTGACGATGTTTTACGAATGGAGCGATTTGCGCCGTTACGCGATTCGTCTGCGTCCCGAAGCGACAGATTATTCGCTTCTCGAATTAGAAAAAGCAATCTGGAATTTTTAGATTGGAGCGCCGGCGACTCGCCTGCAAGCGTTTGAAAAACGCTCAAAACCATCTGTATCAATCAACCGGAATTTTTGTTTTCCATCGCCAAAATCTTCTAATGGCGAGCGAAATTCCGGTGAAGACGAGAAATGCACCGCCGAGACAAGCAGTCAGTCCGATAAATTGCCCGGCGATTCCGAGGCTCTCGCCCGTGTGTGTAAAACGCGCCCACGAACGAAGCTGCCGCGCCGTATTTTGTTCGCCGTAAGGTTCCCATTTCGCAATTTCATTGGTTTTCGTGTCAATCGTCAGCTGTGAACGCCCGAAATTATTCCAATATATTCCTTCATCAATCGTGAAAACAGCCGTGTCTTTCGGCACCGGCAGCCTCAAACTGATTGATTTCCAAGCCGTATAATTTTCGGCTTTGACAAGAACTTCATTGAGATTGTCGGGTAAATTAAAAAGTTGTTCGGGCTGGCTGTTCGGCGCGTTCGGGGCATTCGGCGCGGCTTGCTGTGGCGGCGGAACTTCGTTTCCGGTTAGCGTGTATAGCAAATTTCCCGCCCACTGATTCGAGATAATCGCGCCCGTTACGGTCAAAACTATCAAAACAAGCGATGTCCAAAAGCCGATTACCGTGTGCCAGTTAAAATCTCGCGCTTGGCCTCTAACCTTCCGGCGAAAAACCATTCCGGCTTTGAAATGTCGCCAGTTCAAGCGGCGTGGAAACCAGATATAAACGCCTGAAACCGCCAAAAATAAAAACAGCAGATTGCCCGCGTCGTTGATTGTTTGGCCGACGGCGCGACCGCTTCCCGAAAGCGCGAGCCACCGGTGCAAATCTTCAACAATGCGAAAAAATCCGCGCCATACGGTTGCGCCCTCGCCCGTGATCTCGCCCGTGTATGGATTGACGAAAACTTGACTGCCGCGTCCGAGCGCAATAGTTGCCGCCGCCGTTTTATCGTTTTGGAAAGTAATTGCCGAAGGTTTCGCATCCGGTTTAGCGATTTGAACCTTGCTGAGGATTTCGTTGATCGAAAGTTTTTGGGCATTTTCGGCCGGCGGTTTGACGGAGCGCATTTTGCTTTCGGCGGCCGACAAAATATTCGATTCAAACGAAAGCAGCGCACCCGAAACACACATTATAAAGATAAAAATTCCGGCGAGAACACCCGCAATCAGATGCAGCCAAAAGATAATTTTTCTTACTTTTTGCATTTTATAATCTTAAACGTCTGCCCAACGACGCAGTAAATTGTGATAAACGCCGGTTAATTGAATCAGCGACGGATGGTCGGGCGCAGTTTCCGAAATTCTCTGAATTGCCATATCCATATCAAACAAAATTGTCCGCTGCCCGTCGTCGCGGACCATACTTTGAATCCAGAAAAAGGATGAAATCCGCGCTCCTTTCGTGACCGGCCGGACGTTGTGCAAGCTCGTCGCCGGATACAAAATCAGATGTCCCGCCGGAAGTTTGAGGCGGTGCACGCCGTAGGTATCTTCGATGACGAGTTCGCCGCCCTCGTACTCTTCGGGTGCGGTCAGAAAAAGCGTCGCCGACAAATCGGTGCGAATCCGGTGCGGCGTTCCCGAAACTTGACGGATCGCGTTGTCAACGTGATTGCCAAACGACTGACCGCTCTCATAACGATTAAAAAGCGGCGGAAAAACCTTGCTCGGCAAGGCCGCCGACATCAACAGCGGACTTTGTTCGAGCGCCGCCAGAATCATTTCACCCAGGGCTTGAGCGAGCGGATGGTTTTCGGGCAATTGCCGATTGTCTTTCGCCCGCACCGATTGATGACCGGCGGTGACGCGCCCGTCAATCCATTCGGCTTTCTCGATTTTTTGCCGGCATTCCGCCGCTTGTTCGGCAGTCAAAACATCTGGTATTTGTAAAAGCATTTAATTTTGTTGACTGCCCGCGAAAGACACGAAAGTAAATTATTTTGTTTTAATTTTTCTTATCCTTTCGTATCTTTCGTGGGCAAAATAATTTATTAAAAATGAAAATTCGTCATAAAAAGCAATGTCCGCGCCGCACCGGGAACAACTTGTCCGCCGGTGATACGGTCGAAATAAAACTTATCGGTTAAATTGTTAATATTAAGCCGCAAATCAAGATGTTTGTTGATTTGATACGAAGCGGTCGCGTCAATCAGCCAATAACTGTCAACAAAACGCGTGTTTATCGTGTTTCCGTAACGCCGGTCAACAAACCGCGCGCCGCCGCCGAGACTCAAACGAAACGGAAATTGATACGTCGTCCACAGATTAAACGAACTTTTCGGCGTGTTTATCAGACGCTTGCCGACTTCGGAAATGCTCACGCCATTAACGATTGTCGGCGCAATATTCGATGACACAATCTCGCTGTCGAGCAAAGTATAACCCGCGAGAACGCTCCAATTTTTCGTAAAATTCCCGGTCGCCGAAAGTTCGATTCCGTCAACGCGCTGTTTGCCGCTTAAAACAATGGGTTCTTCGCCGGGCAAGCCGGGCGTGCGAGCGTTTGTCTTATTAACGCGAAATACCGCGCCCGCCAAGAGCAGGCGATTGCTGAATAAATCCCACTTCGTGCCGGCTTCGAGCGTGTAAGTTTTTTCGGGGTCAACGGCCGCGCTTGCCGCGCTGTATGACAAACCTTCGAGCGACGGATTCAGCGACGTGCCGTAAGAAACATAAATACTGCCGATCGGAATCGGCTTATAAACCGCACCGAGTCGGTAACTGAGCAAATTATCAACCCGCGCAACCGGCGTCAGGGTGGTTGCCGTCGCGCTCACGCCGCCCGCGTCAAAACGGTCAAAACGCAGACCGCCGCTCAACTCAAATTTCGGATGAAGTTTTATCGTGTCAAACAAATACGCCGATTGCGTCGTTGCCGTGACATCACCGATAAACGGCGTAAAAATAATCGTCCCCGTATAAACATCAAACGGATTCGGATTTAAAAGAGTGGTCGCCGCATTCGGTGCGGAACGAAGTTTTCGGATATTGCTTTCGCAAACCAATTCAACTCCGGTAACCAAAGAATGTTCAAATTTGCCGGTTAAAAACCGCGCCGTAAAATCGGTTTGATTGTCAAAAGTTTCGTCTTGTGTCCACCACGCCCGCATTTCGCGGGTGATCGAGGTCGAACTATTATTCGCCAGACGCGGCGGCGTGGCAATCGAATCACGGGTCGAAAATCCGTAACGGAATTGATTCCGCAAATTTAATTTGTCGTTAAAGACGTGGTTAAAAACGATGGTTCCCAAATCCGCCTTCAACATTTCCGTATCGCGATCTATGAAACCGTAAAAAGTATCCCGCGGCACCGGCGCGGGACGATCGCGATAGGCAACCAGAAGATTATTCGTATTCGGCACCCAGGGAATCCCGTAATCCGAAATATTATTCTGACTTAAATGAAAATAACTCAAAGTCAACGAACTTTGTTTACCGATCCCAAATGTTAAAGTCGGCGCAATTCCCCAACGATTGTTTTTGATAATCTCACGCCCCGCAAAATTTGAATCGTGCGCCATTAAATTCACGCGAAACGTCGTCCGGTCGCCCCACCCGAGCCGTTCAAGCGGCAAATTTATATCGCCCGTGATGCGTTTTGTCTGATCGCTGCCGAACGTTGCGGAGAAATCATAAAACGGCTTAAAGCCCGGTATTTTGCTGATCAAATTGATCGTTCCGCCCGTCGAGCCGCGTCCCGTCAAGGCTGATGAAGGACCTTTGACGACCTCGACCTGTTCGAGATTAAACGGGTCGCGGGTCTGCGGACCCAAATCGCGTGCGCCGTCAATATAAATATCGTTGCGGGCGCTAAAACCGCGCAAAGTCAGATTATCGCCCGCCGGAGTTCCGCCTTCGCCGGCGGCGACCGTCAAACCCGGAATATTCCGCAAAACATCCCGGAGAGTCGTCGAGCCTTGTTCTTCGATCGTTTTTTTGTCAATGACGGTGATTGTCTGCGGTATATCGCGCAGCGGTTCGGTATATTTCGGCGAAGATAAAGCCGAATTTTCGCCCGCGACTTCGACCGTTTCCGCCGGACCCTGCAATTTCAGACTGACTTCTTTTGGAGATGTAAAACTATAAGTTACGCCAGTATTTTGCAGAATCTGTTTGAGTGCCTGTTCGTCCGCGTAATCGCCCGTCACGCCATTTGAAGCAATGTTTTTAATTTCAACAGGAACGACGAATTGCCAACCTGTGACCTTTTCAAAAGTCGTCAAAACTTCGCTCAAAGTTCCCGGAGGAATACTAAAACGGCGAATTGCCGGATTTTCTTTTTCAACTGATTTTGCCGCGACAATTCGATTATCTCTGACATGCGCGATATTCAAGGCGCGGCTTTCGCCGACCGTGAAAGCAACCAGTAAACCGACTGCCGTAACCGATAGGATCCAATAACGCGGTTTGCGTTTGACCGCTTTATGCTTTTGACTTTTTCTTATCTTAAATCTGCTTTTTATCATCTTCCACTCCGCAAATTTTCAATTTATTATTTCCTGGAATGATTTGCAGGCGGATTTCGGTTTGCCGCAGAAAGCAGAATAAAATAATAAATCCCGATCACTCGGAGATAAATTAACTTAACTTTTCTTGTTCAAACCAATTGAAGAGTGCTAGGATATTTCCAGCACTCCATCCGTGAAACAAATCCAGAAGTTCAGCGTTTGGACTGTGCTTTTCAAGCCTTTGGCGTTACCGCGCCAAAGGCTTTTAGTTTGTAATTAAATTGAAATTGAAAATCGTTTTCAATAAGGGAAAATTTTAATTAATGATTTTTAGGTTGTCAAGCGTGGGTTTATAAAATATTTGCGGAAGCCTCGGATCCGTGAATCAAAATAATCACTTTTACAAAAAAGACGGCATAAAATCGCCGTCTTTTCAAAATAGTTTGTGATCAAAGCCAAGATTTCCACCGGATTAAGAAATTTTATTCGAGTTATGGAATATATACTTCTCTTTTGCAATTAACTTTGATGGTGAAATGAAAAATTATTCATCATCAGCAAGTGCCGGATCGCAAGTTACGCAGTGTTTTTGCACTTCCGAGATGGTGTCGCTGACATCCTTGGCCAGCTGCCCGCACGCCGGACACAGAGCATTTCGATGAAAACACGCCAGATTGTAGCCGTTCGTGCCGTTATAATCTTTGACAAACTGCACGGCGACATCTTTTTTGCAAAATGCACATTTAACTATCGAACCTTCTTTAATTTCAGCCATATTTTCTCCTGTTGATTATTTTTTTGTTGATTATAACAGACTTAACGGTAAATTACTGCATCAACCTGAAAACAAATTTCATTGGCAAGGTTCCTTTTCAGACCGAAAATTAATAGCAAAAGGATAATTCACCGGATTAAAAATTATTTTTCATTTTACTTGTTCCGTTTTCCATTTTCCATTTTTTTCGTCCATAGCTAGAGTTTTACTGCGTCGTATTTCTTTAATACAAACTTTTTCAAGTTTCAGGCTTGCGGATTTCCAATTCTCGACCCAACGCTTTAGCCGTTCTTGCTCGTCTTCCATAATCAAATTATCGCAGGTAATGGAAGCGCAAACTATTAATATGATGCCGAACGTGATTGACCATATTATAAGCAATGGCG
>JBDTZT010000163.1:0-7137 GCA_040005005.1 Actinomycetota bacterium | reverse complement strand
TTTCCTGCACGCGCCCGACTTGTCCGTCGGTTAAGCGCACCTTGATGCCGTGCGGGTGAAAGTTTGAATTTGTCAGTAAATCTTTGACGATGCCAATAGTTTGTTTCCCCGTTCGCTGGTCTTGTTTGAGAACAATGGCGACGCGGATTCCGGGACGGACGTTTTCTCTCTGTTTTCCATTCATAATTTTGAAGATAAATGATTCTACCGGATTTTACCAAAAATCTTCGGGAACAAATTTTACAATGCCGGTGTCTAAGTTCGCGGCGGTGAAATTTTACCGTCATTCACGTTTCAAAATTTTTGACCAAACGGCACCGGCAAAGGAGAAGCGCAAAATGTTAAATCAACTTATCGAATCAAAAAACAACAAAGAGGAAAATGCGCGCAAAGGCGGTTTTCTTTTAACCACGCTCGGAGTTTTGGCGGCGGTGCTTTTGAGCGGCTGGACTTACAGCCTTTTTGCCAAAAGTTACGGAATGGGCACGGGCGATTTCGATTTATCGAGCATCGTCACACCGGTTACCGTCAATGAAGATCCGCCGCCGAAGCCTGAAATAAAAATTGAGAAATCGCAAAAAACATCGCCGGAAAAGATAATCTTAAAAGATTTGTATGAAGATATTTCCAAAACGACAACCCCGCCAAAAGATTTGCGCGGCGAAAAAGAAGTCGTCAACGCCCGCCAATTTAATTTGAGCGATGTCAATTCAGGAGCCGTTAATCAAATTCCCGCTAACGTCGGTCGAACCGGAAATCAAGAAGAAACGGGTTGCGGTTTATGTCCGTCGATGGCCGACAATAAACCAAATAATGATGAAAAAACGCCTGAAGTCGTTGTCAAACCATCGCCAAAACCGTCTGAACCGAAAATTACAAAACCTTTAACCGGCGGCGTTTTAAATGGTAGAGCAAGCTATCTGGCAAAACCGTTATATCCTGCCGCCGCCAAACAAATTCGTGCCGAAGGCGCGGTCAACGTGCAGGTTTTAATTGACGAAAAAGGAAATGTCGTTTCGGCTTCGGCGGTTTCGGGAAATCCGCTGCTTCGCGGAGTTGCAGAAAGAGCGGCTCGTGAAAGCAAATTTACACCGACGCTTCTTTCTAATCAACCTGTCAAGGTAACGGGAATTATCGTTTATAATTTTACTCTTTGATTTTCGGCAAAATAATCAGTATAGTGAGCCGTAGCGAACACCGTAGCGAATGAAGATTACAGAGCAAACAGGTGCTCACGTTCGCTATACTGATTAGCAAGTTTCATTTTAAATTATTCGCCGCCAAATCTCGCTAACGAGATTGAAAGCTCCTTTAAAACCTTCAAACCAAAAACTGCCGAAACCTCTGCGTCCGTCAGCGACGAAAGCCAAAATCGAACCGTAGGAAATAAGATTCATTACGGGCAGAATCAGAATCGTTTTCAAGATTCCGGCTTTTTGCAAATCAGGCTGGCGAAAACTTGTTTCGCTCCAATTCGTGACCAGGTGAAAAGCGGTTGTCCAGCCCAGAACGGCGAGAAAAATTTTCGGGCTTAAATCAATAAAATACGCGACAATCAGGACGACCAAAGAAATCGTCGGGAAAAAATACGGGGCGAGCGAAATCCAAGTTTGTCCGGTCGTGCCGCGTCCGATTTGGCGAACTTCGCCGCCTTCGTGGGCGCTGACGCGAATTCCGACGGGAATTTTCAAAAACAGCAAACCGATCAGCAGATGCGTTAATTCGTGTTCGAGCGTTTCCAGATAATTCCACGCGCTCAAAAAAAGACGCTTGGCAATGAACAGACACGGAAAGAAAATGACCAATCCCGCCAAAAATGCCAGCCAGCGCGAATCTTTGAATGAAATTTTGGCGATTGTCCGCAGCGTTTCGCCGCCGAAGCCGTAAAACAAAAACGGCACGGCAATCAGAAACAAAACCATTGATATTTTGGCGAAAATTTTCAGCATCGGTCGGTCAAAAAATAATACAATGACAGACTATCAAATGTTTCCAAAAATTTTCACTCAAAATCAACTATATGTTTTTATGCCTACGCGCACACACAAAAAATACGAAAAAAACAGATTTTAAAAAAATATTTCGTTTCTTATGTGTGTTTCGCGGGCAAAGTTTCTTAGGGCAAATAAGCGGACGGAACAGGCTCGTCGCCGCTCAGACCGAATTGATTGGCGCGAAATGTATTGTTGAAACTTTGCAGAATATACCAAACGCCTTCACTTGGTCGAAAGACGGCCAAATCCGAACGGTTGTCGCCGTCAAAATCGCCCGGTGTCGGTCGGTCGCTGCTTAATCCCCATTGGATGATGCGAACACCGCCGGTGCTTTGCGCGAGATACCAAACGCCGCTCGCAGGGCGAAAAACGGCAAGGTCCGCCAATCCGTCGCCGTCGTAATCTGAGACGACCGGAATATCGCCGTTGAGTCCGAATTGTTGGGCGCGATAGCTATTATTTGAGCTTTGCCAAATCCACCAAACGCCGGTTGACGGTCGAAAAACGGCGATGTCGGCTTTTCCGTCGCCGTCATAATCGGCCACCGTCGGTTTATCGGTGCTGAGTCCGAATTGATTGGCGCGAAAAGAATTGTCGAAACTGTTGCGAACATACCAAACGCCGTTAGCGGGGCGAAAAACCGCTAAATCCGTTTTGCCGTCGCCGTCGTAATCGGCGGCCGTCGGAACGTCGCCGGTAATGCCGAATTGTTCGACGCGGGAGGTTCCTGTTGAGCTGTTTGAAATATACCAGATTCCGTCGCGGAAAACTGCATTGTCGGTTAATCCGTCGCCGTCGTAATCGCCCGGCGCGAGTTTGTCGGCGGCGAGTCCGAAGGCTTGCGCCCTGAATCCGCCGTCGCTGCTGCGCGAAGCATACCACACGCCGTTTGAGGGGCGAAAAACCGCAAGGTCGGTTTTGCCGTCGCCGTCAAAATCGCTGACCGGCATCAGCAGATGATTCGGCGTTTGGACGACTTCAAAATCCGTGCCTTTAACCTGGCTGATGGCGCTTAATTCATTGTCGTTCCAGTTCGGATCGTGTGTGCCGCTGACATACCAATTCGAGCCGTTATCAGCGACAATCATCCCGTATTTCTGCATCGCTTTTAGAATAACGCGAACATTCGGCGCAAAATTATTGATGTTAAAGGTTGATTTAAGGCGTAGGCGCAAACCCATCGGCGGCGCGTTGACATTGGTCGTGCTGCCCGCTTGATGCGTTGCCGGATAAACATAACTGCGGCGGCTTGTTTGAATCGTAAACCGCAGCGCGTGTTTGATTTCCGCCTGCCCGACAACTTCATCGCGGCGCACGAGTCCGGGAAAAATCGGAAGACCGGCAGCGTCCGCCGAGGTCCAGGTTTCGGGGCGCAGTTTATTGGAATTGAAATTCCAAACCGCCCCGCTCGCCGCGTCCCAACTCGCGCCGCCGTTTTGCGGAAAAGAATAATAAAGCTCGTAAAGTTTCCAGTTGTCGCGGTCAATCGTCAAAACGTGGCGGTCGCCGGTCGAAGATGTTCCGCCTTCAATCGGCGCAGTTGACGGAACCGGATATGGTCCCGGATCGCTCTGGTCGCCGAAATCCGTGAAATTTATCGGCACCGGCGTTTGATTTCCGGCGACAACGACGTATGGAATGCCGATCGGCGCACCCAGATAAAATGTCCCGAAATCAGGATGCAGTCCCGTATTGTTTCCGATACTCGCAATCAGATTGGCCGAGTTTAAGTGAACCGGAAAACGCGAAATATCCATATTCCAGGCATTGTTTGCCGGAAAAGGTCGGGCTCCGTTGAGACTTGCGCCGATACCCAAATCAGGCACTAATGATTCGGAATTCGACGCCCGAATATTCTTGCTTTGCATCCGGGCGCGACGCGAAAAGGTCGAATCGCTTGAAAATAAGGCAAACAGGCTGATCGTTAAAATTAAACTTAAAAAAGCGCGGCGCATCATAGATTTAGACATACTTTTGGAAAACCTCGGGATTAATTTTGCTTCGGAGCGAGAAGGGGATTTGAAACGCACGGTGAACTGAAATCTAATCTTTAATTTAGCGCATTTTGTTGAACCCAGTCAATAAGTTTTTAACGATGTTTTTGTAAGTGCAAAATAAGCCATTGAAAAATAAAACGCAAATTCGCAGTTGGCGCGGCAGATGTTAATATATCAAATGTTTTGAGCGAAGTGTCTGACTCTGAAAATTAAAGAAATGATGGAAACAGAAGAACTTTTCGGATTGCCCAAAGGAAAAGAGGTCGAGGAAGTTTTAGCCCAATTGCATCTGCACATCGAAACGCTCGGCGTGAATGTGGTTGACGATTTTTCAGCGCCGAATCACGCCCGTTTTGTCGGAATTTTTGATGATAATACGATCACGCTTTACCCGAATTCTGCGCCGTCGTTTGCGCGTTGGTTCACGATCGCGCATCTTTACGGGCATATGATTCAACTGCTGAATAAAACGCCGCGGGTTGAACGGGCCAATACGCTTGTGCTGCGGTTGGGGGAAACGCTGACGCCGGACGATGTGCAATTGATTTACGACCACGAACGCGAGGCGGCGGAAATCGGCAGAAAACTCGTGGCGGTGGCCAATCCGACTCTTTCGCTCGGAATGGACAAAGCCTACAACCGCTTTTTTCACGCCGACTTTCATTATTTGATCAACGTCATCGAAACTGCCGAAAGCGGGACGGATTTATTTGCGCTTTACTGGAAACGCGAACCCGTTCCGCGCGAAGTGATTGTGCCCGATTCGCGATCGCTGGTTGATATGAAACAAATGCCGATGTCCGATGACTGTATCATCGTAGTTTGAGCATCGGCATTTTACGGCGGCGAAAAATATCAAACGGATTATGGAACAAAAGCATTGGGAACAGGTCGGTCGCCATTGGTGCCGAATTGGGCAATCTGCGTTCCCGCCGTCGAGCGTTGGATAAACCAGGTCGAAACTGATGGACGAAACACCGTCAAGTCAAATTTGCCGTCGCCGTCATAATCGCCCGGCGCCGCAGTGTCGCCCGCCGTCCCGAATGGAGCCGAAAAGAACGAGAAATCTTCCGATCGCAAGATAAACCAAAAACCGGTCGAAGGTCGCCAAAACGCCGCGTCCGCTTTGCCGTCACCCGTGTAATCGCCCGCGACGGGTTTATCGGTTGAAGCGCCGAACTGAAAAGAAACGAGTCCCGCCGTCGAACGCTGAATCCACCATTCGCCGGGCGCCGGGCGATAAATCGCAATGTCGCTGCGTCCGTCGCCGTCGTAATCGGCCGGCACCGGAAGATCGCCGGCGGCGCCAAACTGAAAGATCGAAGTGCCGCCCGCTGATTTTAAGATAAACCAGGTGTTGTTTGAAGGACGAAAGACCGCCGCGTCAAATTTGCCGTCGCCGTCATAATCGGCCGGCACGGGAATGTCGCCCGAAGTTCCGAACGGAAAAGAGAAGAACGAATTATCTTCGCTGCGAAGGATAAACCAGAAACCGTTTGAAGGACGCCAAAAAGCAATATCGGTTTTGCCGTCGCCGGTAAAATCAACGGGCGCGAGTTTATCGGTCGAAGCGCCGAATTGGAGGGCGGCATTGGCGCCCGTCGAGCTTTTGAGATACCACCATTCGGCGGGTGCGGGGCGAAAGATTGAAATGTCGGTTTTGCCGTCGCCGTCAAAGTCGAACGGTGCGCGGCGCGGCGCCGAAGTAGTGGCAGCGGAAGCCCAGAAACCGCTCAAGAGAGTAAAACTCGCGCCCGCCGAAGAAGTTCCGGCGAGAGCTTGCCCGATCGTTCCGTCGAGCGTAAAAGTGCCGCCCGACGAACGCGCCCCGCCGCCGGCAATCACCGATTTCTCAATCGTAAACGTCCCGCCCGATTGCGCCCAAACACTCGCTGCCAGAAAAAACAAGACTGACAAGACCGCGGCAATACTTTTGATTGTTTTATTTTTCATTGTTAATTTACTCATTTGACTTTTATTTTTCCTGACAAAAATCCGCCTTCGGATGATCGAGACAAAGCAATTTTTTCAAGTTTTCAATTTGAATTTGCTGCTCGGCGAGCAGTTTTTTCTGTTCGCCGATTTGCGTCTGCTGCTGTTTGAAAGCGTTGACGAAAACGACGCTGAGGCGGTCATATTTGACGCCTTCGACCTCGCCCTGATCGTTATAGGTTACGAACAGCGGATTGATCTTCGCGACATCTTCCGCGCCGAATCCGGTGTCGGGCATATTATCTGCTTTCCATCGGTAAGCAATCGGATTCAATTGATTGATGAAACTCAAACCATCGCCGAACGGCTGAATATCTTTCTTATAGCGTAAGGAAGATGAACAAGAAGCAAGCAGTTTTAGAGAGTTGTAGCAAACCGCTGTCGCGCCGGCCGTTCCGAGTCCCGTAACTTCGAGATTGCCAACGTGTGTGCGACCGTTGAAAAACCCCGCATAGCTGTTTATTCCGCCGCCAGAACTCTCGCCATAAACACCATAGTTGTTAACGCTTCGACCATAAACGCCGACACTATCATTGCTAATGCCAAACACAGCATATTGACTCCCGAAAGCAGTAACGTTCAACTTTCCTTGAGTGAAAGCAACATTCCCGATGCTGACGTTACCGGAAGTGTCAATCACGATTCCGTTTGTCAAAGGCGGCGGTCCGCCGACCAACCCGACGACGAGTTTGAGTGTGTTGCCGTCAAATCTGAGATCGGCTCGGCCGCTTCCGACGATGTTCGACATTCCGGTTTCGGCATTCGGTGAACCAAATTGAATGCCAGACATCACTTCTTCGTCATCGTCGTAAAACTCAGATAAATCGAGCGTGCTGGTCGACATGTCACAACACACGCGGGGTATCGTCTCCCCTGGACGGAAGCTCATACCCTGGAGCCTCGGCGAACCACGGCAAGTGACGATCGAATCCAATTGCGCCGCGGTAGCAGATCGATGCTGGCCGCACGCGGACGACGCTGCAGCGCAGCACGCAGCCCCGCATCGAGGCATGGCGATCCGCCGATTGAATGTGAAGCTCGACTGCCGATCCGGGCAGCAATCGGCGATCGGCTTCAACCAGTGCGCCCCCTGGCGAGAGATCGATCAACGTCACTTGATGTCCCGGCCGAATCCTGGCGCTTACGATGCCGTG